>JAUHYN010000209.1 GCA_030426505.1 bacterium
ACCGCGACCCGGTCGTCGGCGCCGACGACCGGGTCGCGGTCACCTTCAACGGCGAGATCTACAACTACCGCGCGCTGAAGAGCGCCCTCCCCGGCCCCTGGCGCACGAGCTCGGACACCGAGGTCTTCCTCCGCACCTACGAGGAGCGGGGCGTCGACGGGTTCGCGGACTTCGTCGGCATGTGGGGCGCGGCGATCTGGGACGGCCGCCACGAGCGCCTCGTCGTCAGCCGCGACCGCCTCGGCATCAAGCCGGTCTACTACACGCGCCTCTCCAGCGGCGGCTACGCATTCGCGTCCGAGCTCCGCGCGCTCCTCGCACACCCCGACGTCGCGGCCGCGCTCGACCCCGTCGCGCTCGACGAGCTGCTCACGTACCGCTACGTCCCCGCGCCGCACACGATCTTCGCCGGCATCAAGAAGCTCCCGCCCGGCCACAACGCGATCGTCGACGCGAGCGGCCTGAAGATCACGCGCTACTGGTCGACGCTCCCCGCACCCCACCCGATCTCCGACCGCGACGCCGAGGACCGCTTCCTCGAGGCCTTCGATCGCGCCGTCGAGTCGCGCCTCGTCGCGGACGTGCCGGTCGGCGTGTTCCTCTCCGGCGGCATCGACTCCAGCGCCGTGCTCGAAGCGATGCACCGCCGCGACGTCGCCGCCTTCACGATCGGGTTCGAAGACAACGCGAAGGACGACGAGATCGCGTACGCGAAGGAGACCGCGGCGATGTACGGCGCGAAGCACTACGCGCTCACGATCGGCCCGAGCGACTACGCCGCCTACTTCGACCGCTACGCGGAGGCGCTCGAGGAGCCCGTCCTCAACGACTCCGCGATGGCGACGAACTTCCTCTCCGGCCTCGCGCGCCAACACGTGAAGGTCGTGCTCTCCGGACAAGGCGCCGACGAGCCGCTCGCCGGCTACGATCGCTTCAAGGGCGAGCTGTTGTCCTCGGCGTTCCAGCGCGTCCCGGGCGTGTCGACGATCGCGCCCCTCGTCGAGCGCTCGCGCGCGAACGAGAAGGTGAAGCGCGCGTTCCGCTCGCTCTCGGAGCCGGACGACGTCACGCGCGCGCTGCGCATCTACGCGGTGTTCCAAGAGGAGGAGAAGGCGGCGCTGCTCCGGCCCGGCGTCGCGCGCGCGGCCGACGTCGCGAGCCCGATCCGTCGCTGGCACGGCGACGTCCCGCACCTGTCTCCGCTCGGTCGGATGCTCTACACGGACACGCGCATGTGGCTGGTCGACGACCTGTTGATGGTCGCGGACAAGCTGTCGATGTCGCACGGCCTCGAGCTGCGCGTGCCCTTCCTCGACCACCGGCTGATCGAGGTCGTGGAGTCGATGCCCGACGACCAGAAGATCCGCGTCTCGCGCAAGGGCCTGCTGACCAAGGCGGTCCACCGCCGCGCGATGGCTCGGCGCCTCCCCGCGACCATCCTCGGGCGCAAGAAGCGCGGCTTCACGAATCCCATGGATCGGTGGCTGCGCACCGCGTTGGCCCCGATGGTGTCCGAGCGACTCCTCGCCGGGGACGGGCCCCTCGCGAACTGGCTGGATCGAGCCCAGATCGAGCGGATCTGGGCGGCCCACCGGTCCGGGAGCGACCGCCGCCGGCAGCTGTTCCTGCTCTTGACCCTGGACGCCTGGGCGCGCCGCTACCTGAACTAGAGACGTGACCGGGGCGTCGGACACATTTGGACGGGAGCCACCCGGCCCGATATCCTCCGAGACGGTGTCTTCGCTGTTCCGTCTGGGTGCGGTCGCCGCCGCCTTCACGCTGCTCTTGCCGTGCGCCGCCTCGGCGCAGGACGACGGGCCGTTCCAAGGCCTGAAGATCGCCATCCCCGAGGCGCGCGGTCGCGCGGCGTGGGGTCGCGCCGCGCTGTCGAAGTCCCTGCGGCGCACGATGGTGGAGGCGGTCGGGCCGCTCGTGTCTTCGCGGGATCTCCGCAAGGCGCAGCGGAAGCTGAAGCAGAACCGTCGGCAGCGCCGCTCGCCGAAGGGACTCGCCGCGGCCGGCCAGGCGGTGGGCGCGCGCTACGTGCTCGACGTGCAGATCACGAAGAAGAAGTGGCTGTACACCGCGACCGCGCTGCTGATCGACACGCGGACCGGCAACGTCGAGATGAACTTCCGGTCCGAGTACTACAAGCCGAAGAAGGACGCCGCGGACCGCGGTGAGCGCATCGGCAAACGCACCATCCTCAAGTTCGAAGAGCTCGGCGTGAAGCCCGGCGACAGCGGCGGCGGCGCCGTGGTCGCGGCGGGCGGCAGCGCGGGCACCTCGGGGACCGGCGCGACGAAGCCGGGTGGCGACGCGATGGGCGACGACACCATGGGCGGCGACACCATGGGCGGCGACGACCCGGACGACCTCCGGGTCGACGACGGCACGGACGACGCCACCGCGATGAACGACACGACGGGCGACCCGGGCTCGAGCGACACCGGCTCGACGGGCGACACCGGCGCGGTGGCGATGAACGACACGTCGGGCGGCGGCTCGACCATGAACGACACCGCCAGCGGAGGCTCGACCATGAACGACACGTCGAGCGGCGGCTCGACGATGAACGACACCTCCAGCGGTGGCGGCGCGAGCACGGGCGGCGGGTTCTCTTCGTCGTCGGGCTCGAACACCGTCGGCACCGAGCTGACGCCGGAGCCGGAGGGGCGTGACGACTCGGAGATCATCCGCATCTCGTTCGGGGCGGGCGCCGGCCTGTTGCGCCGCTACGACCTCGCCTTCTCGTCCGGCAACAACTCCCCGCTGTCGCACCAGCTCGAGCCGCTGTCGTTGCTCGAGCTGCGCTCCGAGTTCATCGCGCCGAAGGTGCCGGTGTCGCTGCAGCTCAACGCGGCGTTCCGCCCGGTGAAGTACAACATCACCATCCCGGGTGAAGAGGACGTGCAGCCGAGCGGGTCGATCCTCGATCTGATGTTCCTCGCCGGCTACCACGTCGGCATCGCGGGGTCGGGGCGGCAGACGTACAAGATCATCCCGTCGGTCGGCGCGCGCTTCGCGTTGTCGAACGTGTCGGCGCACCAGCCGAACATCCTGCTCTCCACCACCACTCTCGCGGTGATCGGTGGGCTCGGCTTCCGCCTCCCGTTCAACGACGTGCTCGAGCTCTCGTTCGGCGTCGACGGTGGCCTGATCGTCGGCTACAGCGAAGACCCCGGCACGTCCGGCGGCGGCGCCAGCGGCATCACCATCGGCGGCGACCTCAGCGTGCGCTTGTGGCTCTCCGACGCGATCGCGATCGCCATCGACAACCGCTTCACCTTCGAGAGCGTCGGCTTCGACGGCACGCCGGACCGGCAGCTCCCCGAGAGCGAACCCCAGGACGTCCAGGACGCGACGATCACGACCCAAGATCTGCGTACGTCCGCGGGGGTGGCCGTTCGGTTCTGAGCGCGCGAGGACGTGATGCGTAGTCGGCGACCGAGCTCCGCGCCAGATCGACGCCGGTCGGTGCGCTGAATGCCGCTCGAGGTCCAGAGCGCCCTCATCGGCGCCTTCGTCACCGTCGCGATCATGACGGCGCTCCTGCTGCGCCGCCGTCGCCGCCGTACGGACGTCATCTTCTCGATCCTCTGCGTCGCGCTGGTCGTGTGGTTCCTCGCGACCTTCCTGCGCGGCATCTACGGCAGTGACCCGTGGCACCGCGTCCAGCTCGCGCTCGCCGCGCTCGTCCCGGCCGCGATGATCCGGCTGTTCTCCGAGCTGATGCCGTGGGGGAACGTCCGCGGCCGGCGCCTGATGAACGCGGCCTACCCCGCCTCGGTGATCGTCGCCGTCGCCGCGCTCTCGCCCCTCGGTAACCTCCCCGTCGTCCAGGTCATCACCGGGGTCTACATCGGGACGATCATCCTGATCGCTTCGCGTGTGATGATGGACTCCGGCGACGTCGCCAAGGGCACCATCGAGTACGCCCGCCGGCGCTACCTCGCGATCGGCGCATCGGTCGTCACGCTCCTCGCGATCGTCGGCGACCTCGAACAGCTCCGCGGCGTGGTCACCTCGATGGGCCACCTCGCGGTGATGCTCTACGTCTTCTTCCTCGCGCAGGTCATCCTGCGTGATCGCCTCCTCGACCTGAACGAGTTCATCGGGCGCATGATGATCCTCGGCGTCCTCGCCATCCTGTTCGCCGCGATCTCGGCGCTCCTGATCAGCCTCGGCACCAACGCCTCGGCGCGACTGTTCAACGCGGTCGTCGGCGTCATCATCCTCCTCACGCTCTACGAGCCGTTGAAGGAGCGCCTCGAGGGCAAAGCGATCGAGCTCTTCGCGCGCGAGCGCTTCCGCTTCTCCCAGACCCTCGAAGACCTGCGGCGCCGGATGCAGCACGGCGTCCTCGACCCGGCGAAGATGAGCAGCATCGTCGTCAACTCGCTCTACGACTCGCGGCGCGCGACCCACGTGGCGATCTACCTCCTCGAGCCGATGGGCAACGGCTTCTCGCTGCACGCCCACCGCGGCCCCGAGCCCGAACCGCGCGTGAACGCGAACGAACACCCGGCGCTGTGGCAATCCATTCAACAGAACCGCGCGCCGATGCTCACCGAGCAGCTCACGCGCGACGACACCGCCGACGGCGACGCCCAGCCCAACCGCGACCTGATCGACTCGCTCCGCTCGGTGAGCGCCGACGTCCTCCTCCCCTTCGCTTCCGGCGAAGCGGTGCTCGGCTTCCTCGCGATGCGCGACGACCGCTCGGCCGAGCCGTACTCCACCGCCGAGATCGCCAACCTCATGAAGATCGCCGAGACCGCGGCGACGGTGATCTGGAACAGCAAGCTCGCGGAGCGCCTCCGCGAGCGCGAGCGCCTGGCGGCGATCGGCGCGATGGCCGCCGGTCTCGCGCACGAGATCCGCAACCCGCTCGGCGCGATCAAGGGCGCCGCGGAGTACCTCGACCCGAAGAGCCTCGACAACGACGAGGAGAGTGAGTTCCTCCAGGTCATCATCGATGAGACGAATCGCCTGAACTCCGTCGTGTCGCAGTTCCTCGACTACGCGCGCCCGTTCCGCGCGAAGCTCCGCGCGACCGACGTGAACGCGGTGCTCAAGAAGACCGCGAAGCTCCTCGAGGCGCAGAACGCCGATTGGGGCGGTCGCATCGTCTTCCAGCTCGACGACGCGCTCCCGACGATCTCCGCCGACAGCGAGCAACTCAAGCAGGTCATCCTCAACTTGGCGCTCAACGGGCTCGACGCGTCGAAGGCGACGGGCGCCCCGATCCACCTCACGACGCGCAACGTCCCCGACCGCGCGTGCATCGAGCTCCGCGTGCGCGACGAGGGCATCGGCATCCCGAAGGAAGACCTCGACCAGATATTCATCCCGTTCTTCACGACGAAGCAGCAGGGCACGGGCCTCGGCCTCGCGGTGTGTCAGCGCATCATCATGAACCACGGTGGCACGATCACCTTCGAGTCGCAGATCGGCGTGGGCACGGAGTGCATCATCCAGCTGCCGATCGAGCAGAAAGACGCGATCACGAGCACCGGCAGCTTCACGCGCCCGATGAAGCGCGGCGCGACGATCCCGCCGACCAACACGCCGATCGGACCGATCCCCACGACCCCGTCGAAGGAACCCGTCTGACCGTGACGGAGTCGGGAGCGCCGCCGTCCACGACGGCCGGCGTGTGGTCGTCAGGGACGCGCAGCTGATCACTCGGCGAGCGCCGCGATCACCAGCTGCACACGCCGGTTGAGTTCGCGGCCTCGCTCACTCGAGTTCGACGCGGCCGGCCGCGACTCGCCGCGCGCGATCACGTCGACCACCGACGGCGCGACGCCGACCACCACCAGGAAGTCCTTCACCGCCTCCGCGCGCTCGAGCGAGAGGTCCTCGTTCTGCGCGCGCGTCCCGACGGCGTCGGTGTGCCCGACCACGACGATCGCGTGACGCGGCGCCTGCTCGATCAACAACTGCGTGAGGCGGCGCAAGCGCTCCTTCGCGTCGCGGTCGAGCGTGGCGGAGCCCGCTTCGAACTCGACGACCTCGTCGAAGCGAACGGCGCGCGCGTCCGGCATCCCGACGGCGCGCTGGAGGACGTCGAGCGAGGAGCGGACGTCCTCTTCCTGGTCATGGGAATCGAGATCCACGAAGCGCCCGATACGTTCTCGCTCGTTCCCGTAGCGACGCATGATCCGCACGTAGGCCGCGGCGGCGCGGTCGCGCTCGACCACCGTCAACGCCCGTTGCGCGCGGCGCTGGGCGACGTACGCCTGGTGCTTCGCTTCGTCGGAGCCCGGGTGCTCGTCATGCGCCTCTTCGGCGCGCTCGAGCGCGTACTCGGCCTCGAAGACCTGCGTCGTCCCCGGGAGCGCCATCCGCTCGGCCGTCCGGTAGACGCGCCGCGCCTCGACGAGTCTCGACGAGGGCGGCGTCGCGCACGCCGTCACGCCGAGCGTGGTGACGATCGACATCGTGATTCGGTTCTTCATGCGATCAGTCCTCCTCCTCGGCCTGCCCCGACGAACGACGGGCGACGATCGTCGCCGCCGCGTGCCGGCGCAGCCGGGACAGTCGCGCAGAGGCCTGCATCGCGCGGCGCCGCGTGGCGCCGAGCTCGGCCTGGGCCTGCGCGAGGTCGGCGTCGGCCATCGCCCGCTCGAGGACGTCCCGCGCCTCCTCGAAGTCCTGTTCGGACAGGAGGAGCTGCGCCTGGACGAGGCCCTCGATCGCACGATCGAGGTGGAGCTTCGCGACGGCGTCGTTTCGCGCGCCGGACTGTTCGGCGAAGCCGATCGCCTGGCGCGTCTGCATCATCTCCACCGCCGGCGGTTGTTCGGTCGCGCAGGCGGACGCCGCGGTCGCGGCGAGGATCAGCATCATGGTCTTGTACGGTTTCATCTCGAGCTCCTCGGATCAGAAGTAGACGCGGGCGCCGACGCCGCCATCGACGAGGGCCGCTACCGCGGGGAAGACGAGGACGCCGGGGGCCACTTCGAGGAAGACCTCGATCGGCACCTCGCGGAAGAGGAAGCCGAGGCCGAGCGGCACGCGCGCGCCGATGGCCACCGGGTCGTCCCCTTCACGCAGACCCAGCTTGCCGCCGAGTCCGATGTACGGGGTCAACAGCCCGACGTCGCGCGTCTCAGCCGCAAAGATCGTGATGTGCGCGAGGTAGTCGAGGATGAACGTGGCGCGCGCCCCATACGGATCCGCGAACCCCCACCCGACGTGGAGCTGGAGCGCGTTGTTCTCGTCGAAGCGCGTCTTGAGTCCGAGCGCCGTCGGATCGCCCAGGATGGCGCCAACGCCGAGCGTGTAGCCGTCGTAGGGAGCATCCACGGTGACGTGATTCGAGAGGACCTCGTCGTCGTCTGCGCGGGCGTCTGCGGTCCACGCGAGCGCAGCGGCGACGAGGAGCACGGCAGGGATTGGGTGGTTCATGATCCCGTCTCTCCGCAAGGCCTGTGCCGTCGAGCGACTTCACGCGGGGGACGGGTGGGACAGGGCGATTCCAAAGCGGCGTCGCCACAAGTGAGGCAACTCGCCCCACCCCACCCGTGCGCGGTCCAGGAGCGCGGTGTGGCACGTGGACTGCTAACCACCGCCTCGTGGTTCGGTTCACACGGAAAGCGACGCCAGCGTCTGGAGTCGGTGCGGATCGAACGGCTTCTCGAGGAGGTCGACGGCGCCGAGTCGCTCGACCTCTCGGGCGAGCGCTTCGGACGGACCCGTGGTGATCACGATGACCGGGATGCGCCAGTCGCCCATGCGCAGTGACGCGAGGACGTCGAGCCCGGATCGCCCCGGCATGTACACGTCGGTGACGACGAGGTCCGGCGCGCGCGGCGCCCGCGCCTCCACCACGTTGCGGAGCGCGCGCGTCAACGCGTCGCCATCGAGGAAGGACTCCACTGTGAAGCCGCGCAACCCGAGGATGTCCTCGAGGAGCTCCAGCATCTCGGGATCGTCATCGGCGATCCACGCAACGGGGGCTTCGATCCAAGAAGTCGTGCGCTTTCTCATACCGACGCACCAGTGCAGTGGTGGTGCCAGACGGTATTCGGAAATCCGAGGACGTCGTCTTGTGGTGCCTGCGACCCATGGGGCACATCGACACGCGCGGCGCGGCCACGCTCGCGCCGGAGTCGACGTCTCATGAAGATCGCACAACGACTGACTGCCGCCCTGGTGCTGGTGGTCACGCTCACCCTCTGCATCCGCGCGTTCGTGGACATGCGGCGCGCCATCGACCGGCACGAAGAGGGCGTCCACCGCACGCAGCAGCAGCTGGGCGAGGTGCTCGACGTCGCCATCCGACGCATTTGGAAGGCGGAGGGTTGGGAGAAGGCGCTCCAGTTCCTGCGCGAGGTCGAGCAGAAGCAAGGTGACTTGCGCATTCGGTGGGTCTGGCTCGATGGCAACGAGCTGAGCGACTACAAGCCGCTGGTCCCGCTGTCCTCGCTGCGCAAACGGGTCCGCGGCGAGTCGACGATCGCGTTCGAACGCGCGGAGCTCGCGGGGTACATCGTGACCTACCGCCCCGTCCGCCTCGAGGGGCTCCCCCTCGGCGCGGTCGAACTCACGCGTCCCACCGCCGACGACGAAGCCCAGATCAAGGCCGAGGCCGTCCGTCAGATCATCGCCGGTCTCCTCGCCATCCTCGTCTACATGGTCATCGCGAGCATCCTCGGGCGCCGCTGGATCGGTCAGCCGATCGACGCCCTGGTCGCGCACGCGCGCCGCGTCGCCGAGGGGGACTTCAGCTCGATCTCGGAGCGCATGCGCCGCGACGACATCGGTCGCCTCGCGGGCGAGATGAACACGATGTCGAGGCGCCTGATGCGCGCGCAGGAGCGCGCGAACAAGGAGCAGAAGCTCCGCATCGAGGTGCAGGAACAGCTGACCCACGCCGACCGCCTCGCTTCCGTCGGGCGGATCACGGCCGCACTGATCCACGACCTGGGCACGCCCCTCAACGTGATCTCGGGCCGGGCCACGATGATCGCCGAGGGCGACGTCACCGGCGAGAAGGCGCAGAGCGGGGCGCGCCGGATCGCGGAACAGGCGCTGCGCATCGGCGAAATGATCCGCGAGCTCCTCACCTTTGCGCGCCGCGGCGAACTGAGACGCGAGCCGACCGTCGTCGCCGACCTCGCGAACGAGGTCGCCAAGATCATCCAACCGCTCTCGCAGAAGGCACAGTGCAAGATCACCGTGGACGAAGTGAGCGGGGGCGCGATCGCGAGCGTGAACCGGACGCAGATGAGGCAGGTCCTGATGAACCTCGTCATGAACGGCGTCCAGGCGATGCCCGACGGCGGCACGATCACGGTGCGCGTCGAGGACAGCGACACCAGCGTCATCGTCGACGTGACCGACGAGGGGACCGGCATCCCCGAGGAGGCACTCAACCTGATCTTCGAACCCTTCTATACGACGAAGGCCGAAGGCGAAGGGACCGGCCTCGGCCTGTCCGTCTGCCGTTCGATCCTCGAGACGCACGGCGGAACGATCGAAGTCACCAGCAGTCCCGGAGAGGGTACGACTTTCTCTCTCCGGCTCCCCAAACAAGGAGGCTCGAATGAGTCGGATCCTGATCGTTGAAGACGAAGCCGAGTTCGGTGCATTGGTCGCCGACTGGCTCGATAGCGCCGGGCACAGCCCCCGAACGACGCTCTCCGCGGAAGACGCCCTCGGCGTACTCACGGAAGAGGACGTCGATGTCGTCGTCGCCGATCTCAATCTACGCGGCGAGATGAACGGCCTCGGTCTGTGCGAACGCGTCGCGGGGGCACACCCGGACGTGCCCGTGATCGTCATGACGGCATTCGGCAGTCTCGAGACGGCGGTCGGCGCGATCCGCGTCGGCGCCTACGACTTCGTCACAAAACCGCTCGACAAGCGACAGCTCCTCCTGTCGGTCGAACGCGCAGCGACCCATCGATCGCTGCAGCGTCAGGTCGCGCGCCTCGAGCAGAAGCTCGCGGCGAGCACGTCGCTGGGCGCGATGATCGGCGAGAGCCCCGCGATGAAGCGGGTCTACGAGCTGGTGGATCGCGTGGCCGTCGGTGACACCACCGTGCTCATCACCGGCGAGAGCGGCACCGGCAAAGAGCTGG
>JAUHYN010000210.1 GCA_030426505.1 bacterium
GTTCGGCCTGGGAGCGGCAGTGTTCGGCTACCGGCACAACGACCATCGATGGCTGGAGATCCGCGACGACGAAGCGGGCGAATGGCTGCCCGCCGACGCGACGCTGGCGGTCGTCGGGGTCGCCGGGTGGATCGAGGCGCGGCTTGGGTTCGAGCCGCGCCCGCCGGACGCGGAAGAGATGCTCGTGCCCTTCTGCATCGTCGTCCGCGACCTCGATCGCTACGTGGCCACCCTCGCGCCGAACGCCCACGCGGATCACGAGGTCGTCCTCGCTGGACTCCGTAGCGTTGCGCACGAGGTTTTCGATCGCGGGGACCAAGAGATCCGGATCGATCGCGACGTCGACCGCCGAGGCCTCGGCAGTGAAGTCGATCTTGACGCCCTCGCGGGCCTGGACGCGCATCCCGTGGGCCGTGTCGCGGACCAGGCCGACGACGTCGATCGAGCGGCGCACGATCTGTACGCGACCGAGCCGTTCGTAGTCGCCGAGGTTGCGCTCCATCTGATCGAGTTGTTGCTCGACCAGCGTGAGGAAGCCGAGCTGTTCGTCGATCGAGCGGCCCTCTCGGCGCTCTTGTGCGAGGAACTGCACGGCGCCCTTCGCGACGGCGATCGGGTTCCGGAGATCGTGCGCCATCTGGTGCGCGAAGCGGCCGAGGGTCGCGTGGTACTCGACGCGGTTGGCGTCCTCCGCGTGATCGAAGGCGACGGCGCGCGCATAGCGGATCGCGATGAACGTGACGACGCCGGTGGCGACCGCGAGCATGCCGACGTCGGAGCCGAACGAGCCGAAGATCAGCGCGTAGGCGCCGAACGAAGCGAAGGCGAGGGCGGCCGCGAGCACGCCGTAGGTGGCCGAAACGTTCGAGTCGAGGAGTCGGAACTTGAGCGTCGCCACGCCGAGCAGCAGGACGCTGACGAGCGTGCCCACGTTGGAGAGGCGCGGCACGTCCCACTCGAGGAGTCGCGCGAGGTCGGTCGCACCGAACACCACGCCGAACACGATCGCCATCAACACGAACCGCGTGCGCGTACGTTCGATCGTGCTGGTGGAGCGGCGCAAGTGGACGGTGAGCTGCCACACTGCGAGGCCGAACGTCGGGACCACTCCGCCGAGCAACGCCGCCGCCCAAGCCGGCGTCCCCCCGAAGCCTTCGATGACCACCGAAGCGATCGCGACCGCCGCGAAGTACACGTACGCGGCGACGAGCCAGCGTCGCCCGCGCCCGAGGAACAGCGCGAGGAAGTGAAGGACGAGCGGCATCGTGAGGGACGACGCGACGCGGTCCACGTGATCCCACAGCGGCAGCGGCGACAGATCCGCGGCGACGTCCGCGGCGTTCCAGGTGAAGAGCGCGAGCCCGAGGAAGCCGAGGATCGAGCCGATCGGCCGCGCCACGGTGCGGCCGAACGCGATGGCGGCGAGCGCGAGGTGACCCGCGCACGTCAGCAGCGACACCAGGTGGTAGGTGTCCACCACGAGAGTATCGACAGGTACACGACCGAGCGCCACGACGAAGGCGGTCACGCGTGGAGCGTTCTGCAGCCCGTGTGCCGCGGCGCCCCCTGTCGATCGCGGCCCGACGGTGTGCAACCACGTTTACACCCGTATCGATCCTTGCGCGCGTCGGGGTACGGTCGTCGACGCGATGGGCCGCGCCCGCATCGGCGAGACGACGCTCGAGTACGCCAAGATCGACGGGCCGTCCGAGGCCCCCACGCTGGTGTTCCTCCACGAGGGCCTGGGGAGCGTCTCCACCTGGCGCGACTTCCCGGCGGCGGTCGCGGCGCGAACGAATTGCCCGGCGTTGGTGTACAGCCGCGGTGGGTACGGTCGCTCGGATCCGGTGCCGCTCCCGAGACCGCTCACGTACATGCACGACGAGGCGTTCGAGGTGCTCCCGCGCGTCGTCGAGCACTTCGGGCTCGGGCGGGTCGTCCTGATCGGGCACAGCGACGGCGGATCGATCGCGCTGTTGTACGCGTCGACGGAGTCCGGTCGATCGCGCGTCGACGGTCTGGTGCTCGAGGCGCCGCACGTCTTCTGCGAGGCGATCTCGGTCGAGGCGATCGAACGCGCGCGCGCCGCGTACCGCGAAGGTGACCTCCGCGCGAAGCTCGCGCGTCACCACGAGCACGTCGACGTCGCGTTCTGGGGTTGGAACGGGGCCTGGCTCGACCCCGAGTTCCTCCACTGGAACCTCGAATCCCACCTCGCGCGCGTCGTGGCCCCGACGTTGGTCGTCCAAGGCCGCGAAGATCCGTACGGCACCCTCGACCAGGTCCGCGCGATCGCAGAGGGCGTCACCGGCCCCGTCCAAGAGTTGGTGCTCGGCGCATGCGGCCACGCGCCCCACCGCGACGCGCGCGACGAGACACTGGAAGCGATCGCGACGTTCGTCCTCGCGCGCACCGCGCGCCACGAGCCGTGACTTGTTTCGAGACACGAGCGCGCGGGGAAGCACTCATGGACGGCACGGGTGTAATTCTCACCTGACAGTCTGAGCAGATTTCGCTAGGCTGACGGCGCTTTGGCCGGATTTTCGCGATGAGCCCCGATCGAGGAGGCCCGAAGGGGGAGCGTCGCGACCTGAGCGCCCTGTCGGAGTGGGTCGACGAGCTCGCCGAGGCCTTCGTCTCGCTCGCATCGGACATCGTGGTCGTCATCGGTCGCGATGGCGTGGTGCAGCACGTCGTTCAGCGCCCCTCCGACCGCCTGGCTCCGTGGGCGGACGAGTGGGTCGGTCGCCCGTGGGGCGAGTCCGTGAGCACGGTGACGCGTGGGAAGGTCGAGCAGCTCCTCGAAGAGGTCCGGTCGAGCGGGCAGGGGCGGCGCCGCGAGGTCAACCACGTCAATCGCGACGGACTCGACATCCCGGTCTCGTACGCGGCCGTCCAGCTCGGCGACGACGGGCCGGTGCTCGCCGTGGGACGAGATCTCCGGGCGATCGCTGCCATTCAGCAGCGGTTCATGGATGCCCAGCGGGAACTCGAGAGTGACTACTGGCGCGCGCGACAGGCCGACGCGCGGTACCGAATCCTCTTCGAGGCCGCGACCGACGCCGTCGTGATCGTCGATCCGACCAATCGCTCCATCATCGAATGCAACGACGCGACGGGGACGCTCTTCGATCTCCCCCTGGGCGAGGTCATCGGCCGCGAAGCGTCGTTTGCCTTCGATCGCGCTTCGCGGGCGGCGATCGAGGAGCTCATCAACAACGCCCTCGAATCCGGAGCGCAGAGCGAAATCGGCGTGCGGATGGCGCACAGCGTCACGCGAGCGAGCGTCGCCGTCACGCCCATTCGCATCCAAGGGACGCGGCGCATCATGATGCGCGTCCGACGGTGGCAGGTCGGTCCCTCGACCGAGCTCGACGAGGCGATCGCGCGCCTCCTCAACCAATCGGAAGACAGCGTCGCGGTGACGGATTCGAGCGGCCGTATCCTCATCGGGAATCGCGCATTCCTTCGCATCGTTCGCGTGTCGACCGAAGACGAGGTCCGCGGCCGCTACCTCGCGGACTGGGTCGCGATCGAAGACGGCGACTTCGCCGGGCTCGCGGCCCGGATTCGAGAGCGCGCCGTGATGCGTCGGCTGCCCGCCTCGGTCGTTCGCAGTGACTCCCGCGTCGCTCCGCTCGAGGTCTCGGCGACCGCGCTGACGGAAGACGACCAAGAGCGGATCTGCTTCACGTTCCACACGACCAGCCCGGTCGCGGGGGAAGAGCCGCTCGACGCGCTGCTCGAGCAGTGCTCGGCGCTCGCGGATCGCCTCGGGAAGGACTCTTTCGGTGCGCTCTCGGCCGAGATCGAGCAGATCGCCCGCGGTTTCCTCGTGCGTTCGGCCGTGGCCCGAGCCGGCGGCGACGCGACGAGCGCGGCGTCGACTCTCGGCATCACCGTGGCCGAACTTGAGGAAATGCTTCGGCCGCGGGAGAGTTCCGGTTAGTGGAGCAATCGCCGGCGTTCGGTGAAGCAGATCTGACCAACTGCGAACGGGAGTTGATTCACCTCGCGGCCTCCGTACAGCCGCACGGTGTCCTCCTGACCCTCTCGGGGGACGAACTCAGGGTCGTTCAGACCAGCGCCAACCTCACACGTCTGCTCGGTCGCGCGCCCGAGTCCGTCCTCGGCTCGACGCTCGATGTCCTCGGCGACGACCTCGTCGATGTCGTCCGCGCCGCATCGCCGCGCGCCGACGAGCTCGCCCCGCTCTCCTTCCACCTCGACGTGCGCGGCGATGTCGTCGCGTTCGAAGGCACGGTGCATCGCTCGGGTCGTTGGACGATTCTCGAGTTCGAACCGAAGGATCGCGAGCACGCCGTCGTCGAGCCGCTCTCCGTCCCGGAGGACATCCTCGTCGAGTCGATTCGACTCGGCGTCGAGCGCATCAGCAGCGCGACTTCGCTCCAGTCACTCGCGGACGCGACCGTCAGCATCGTCCGCGAGGTGACCGGCTACGACCGCGTGATGTTGTATCGGTTCGACCCGGACGGACACGGCAAGGTCATCGGCGAGGAGCGCGACCCGCGCCTCGATTCGTTCCTCGGTCACCAGTACCCCGCGTCGGACATCCCGCAGCGTGCGCGCCAGCTCTACCTGAGGAATCGTCTCCGGCTCCTCGCCGACGTCTACTACGAGCCCTCGCCGCTCGTACCGCGGATGCCTCCGGGCGAGTCCGCCGATCTCGACATGTCGATGTGCTACCTGCGCAGCATGTCGCCGCTGCACTTGCAGTATCTCCAGAACATGGGGGTGACCGCGACGCTCGTGGCGTCGATCGTTCGGGACGGCCTCTGGGGCCTCATCGCCTGCCACCACTATAGCCCGAGGAACCTGGTGGCTTCGGTGCGGTCGGCCGTCGACCTGATCGCCGAGGTCGTCGCGACACGCCTCTCCGCGATCGAGAGCTACGCGCGCGCGCGCGTCGCGATCCAAGTGCGTCGCCTCGAACAGAGGCTCGTCGAGGCCACGTCCACCGACGGCGACTGGCGACTCGCCTTGTTTCGCAACCCGAAGACCCTCCTCCAGCCGGTCGACGCGACGGGCGCGGCGATCTCGTACGACGACGAGATCCTCACCACCGGTGAGGTCCCGTCGACACCCGAGCTGCGAGCGCTGCTGGAGTGGATCGAGACGCGGACGGTCGACGGACTGTTCTCGTGCTCGTCGATCTCGCGCGAGAACCCAGAGCTCCGCCCGCTCACGCCGACGGCGAGCGGCGTGCTCGCCGTGGAGCTGTCCTCGGCGCGTCCGAGCTTTCTGCTGTGGTTCCGCAAGGAGCAGCTGCACAGCGTGACCTGGGCGGGCGATCCGTCGAAGCCGATGATCGGTGACGACCCGATGGATCTTTCGCCTCGCCGCTCCTTCGCGGCTTGGTCGGAGCTCGTGCGCGGCACCGCCGTCCTCTGGTCACCGTCGGAGATCGCGCTCGCGCGAGCGTTCGGTGCGTCGCTCGTCCAGATCATCGCTCAGGTGGATGCGGTCCGATATCTCATCGCCGAGCGACAACTCGAGCTCGCGCGAAGTCGCGTTACGTACGCGAAGGGCGCGCTCCTCATCGCCGACGCCGACCTGGACATCCGGTACGCGACAGATGCCTTCTACGCGCTGACCGGGGGCGACGTGCCGCAGAAGATCATCGACCTCCTCCGAGAGGTCCGGCGCTCCGGACACGGTTGGCGGGGGCGAATCGAGATCGCGCGCCGCGGTGCCGCTCCGATTCCGGTCGCCGTGCGCGCCGAGGTGGTCCCCGCGCGGGAAGGCGGGCCGATCGGGTTCTTCGTCGTGTGCGAGGATCTTACGGAGTCCCAACGGGGCGACGCCGCGCGTCGCGAGCTCGAGGCCTCGCTCGAGGAGCCGCTCGAGTGGTCGGCCGACGCCGTCGTGAGCGCGATTCGCGCGAACGCGAGCCTCGCCGCGATGGACATCGCAGACGGCCACGTGCGCCTCTCGGCTGCGAATGCGATGGTCGAGGTCGAACAGTCGACGCGGCGCGCGACGGCGCTCTACGACCGGATTCGGTCGCTCTTGCGGCGCTGATCCTCGAGCTGCTCGAACAACGTCGTGTGCCGTGCGAAGGCGTCGAGGGCCTCGGCGACGATCTCGTCCCAGTGACCTTCGGGGACCGCGTCGAGCCCGGCGCGGAGGCGCTCCGCGAGTTCTCGGACCCGACTCGCGTCGCCGAAGTCGTAGAAGCGCCGACCACCGTCCGCCGCGCCCTCGATCGAGCGCTCGACGATCGTACTCAAGCGTTGGCCGCCGCTGAGATCCCCGAGGTAGCGGACGTAGGCGTGGGCCACGAGCCGATGCGCGGCCGAATCGGCGATCGCATTCAGCGACGCCGCGTACGCGCGCGCCGCCGGCACGACCGCGGTCGTGAGGTCGGTGCGACCCAGAGTCGCGAGGTCTGCGTCGAGCGCGGCGCTGCGCGCGAGGCGCGGGTCTTGGACGGCCGCGACGGCGGGGTGCGCGGCGTGCGCCTCGAGCTGACGTTCGAGCGCGCGATAGATCACCCGGAGATTCACGAGGAGATCGAGGTACGCCTCGGTCGACAGCTCACCCCGCAGGAGCGCCTGTACGAAGTCCGTCCGCTCGACGTCCCGGTGCGGACGCTGCGTCTCGGCGCGGAGGCGCGGGGCGAGGCCAGGGGTCATGGCGCTCTTGTCCCCTGACCCGAGACGCAGGATCCAGTGTCTAGATAGATTGACATGTATTAGTGTCTAGATTAGTTTGCACGAGACGTGGAAGCCCGAGGCGATCCGCCCACGTTGGTGACGATCGGGCTGGATCATGCCCGAGCCGACGTCGGGGTGCGCGAGCGATTCCAGCCCTCTTTGGAGGTCGTGGCGGCGTTCTACGACTCCGCGCGGGTCGAGCAGCTCGACGAGATCGTCCTGGTCGCGACCTGCAACCGTATCGAGATCCACGCCGGGGGCGGGGAGGCGACGCTGCCTGCGCTGCGTCGCCTGTTGCGGACCTGGCTCGGCATGGAGGATGCGGCCGCGTTTCTCGCGACGTCGCGAACGCGGGTCCATCGCGAGGCCGTCGACCACCTCATGCGCGTGGCGGCGGGCCTCGATTCGCAGATCATCGGCGACATCCACATCCTCGGTCAGATCAAGCGGTGCTTCCAGACCGCGGAGCGCGCGGGGCACGTCGGGCCCGTCCTCCATCGCGTCTTCAACCGGGTGTTCCGCGCCGGCAAACGCGTCCGTTCGGAGACGGGGCTGATGGCGGGGCGCGCGTCCTACGGCACACGCGCTGCGGACGTCGCGTATCGCTGGGCCGGCGTACTCGCGGAGCGACCTTGCGTGGTCGTCGGCTGTGGCAAGACGGGGAGCAACGCGGCGCGCGCGCTCGTCGAGCACGGCGCTCGCCGCGTCTTCGTGACGAACCGAACGGCGGCGCGCGCGGAGGCGGTCGCGGCCGAGCTCCACGGGGTCGAGGCGTTTCCGTTCGAGGCCCTCGCCGGATACGTCGCCGCCGCCGACATCGTGATCACCGCGACCGCCGCGCCCCGACCGTTGCTTCACGTCGGCAACGTCGAAGCGTGTGGTCGCGAGCGCCTCTTCGTCGACCTATCGCTCCCGCGGAACGTCGACCCGGTGCTCGCTTCGCTCCCCGACCTCACGATCCTGGATCTCGACGCGCCGGGCTTCAGGATGCCCGACGAGTGTCGCGACGAAGCGAACGCGATCGTCCGCGCGGAGACAGTCGTCGCGGAAGAGTCCGCCGTGCTGATGGAGTGGCTCGACTCGGCGCCCGTGCGAGAGGCCCTCCGTCCCCTCGAGCAGACGCTCGGCGAGATCTGTCGTCGCGAGATCGGATTCGCGGCAGGGAGCGAGGTCGCCGAGCGCACGTCGGCTCGGATCGTCGCCAAGTTCATGGCGCGACCGATGGTCGCGCTGCGGGACGGCGACTCCGGTGTGGCGGCGCAGTCGATGCTGGACGCCGTCAGTCACCTCTTCCGGAGGCCGTGACTTGCTCCCCTTGGCTGTGGACGCGGAGCGGCGACAGGTTCGTCGGCGCTCGGGGCCGTTGAGCTACTACGTCGCGGGAGACGGGCGGCCGATGTTGCTGGTCCACAGCATCAACGCTGCGGGGTCCGCCTACGAGATGCGACCCGTCTTCGAGCGGATGCGCAGTCGATACCGCGTCTACGCCGTGGACCTGCCGGGTTTCGGCTTCTCGGACCGGTCGGAGCGGGACTACGAGGTGCGTCTGTACGTCGACGCCATCCACGACATGCTGGACGTCATCGCCGACGAAGGGTCGAGCGACGAGGGCGTCCACGCGATGGCGCTGTCGTTGTCGTGCGAGTTCATGGCGCGGGCGGCGACCGAACGCGAGGATCGATTCGAGTCCCTCGCGCTGGTCACGCCGACGGGCTTCGACGCCGGTTCGGATCGACTCCGCGAGGACGGCGAGACCCGCGAGGTGGCGGCGGTCGCGCTCGTGTTCGAGGGTCGGCCGTGGAGTCGAACCGTATTTCGCCTGCTCACGAGCAAGCGCTCCATCCGCTACTTCCTGCGCAAGACGTACGGGCGGCGCGAGGTGGACGAGGATCTCGTCGAGTACGACTACGCGACGACGCGTCAGCCGGGCGCCGAGCACGCACCGTACGCCTTCATCAGCGGCCGCCTGTTCAGCAAGGACATCCGAGTCGTCTACGAACGCCTCACGCTGCCGGTGTGGCTCGCCCACGGCACGCGTGGCGACTTCGGTGACTTCTCGGAAGTGGGCTGGGCTCGGGAGCGGTCCAACTGGACCGTCGAGCCCTACGCCACGGGCGCGATGCCTCACTTCGAGCAGCCCGATCGATTCACCGCGGCCTACGCACGCTTCCTGGAGCGCCGGGCCCCCGAGGAGACCTCATGAACCGCGCATTCCCTTTCTCTGCCATCGTCGGACAGGACGAGATGAAGCTTGCTCTGCAGATCGCCGCCGTCGACCCGACCCTCTCGGGTGTCCTCGTCTTCGGCGACCGCGGAACGGGTAAGTCGACGGCGGTCCGCTCGCTGGCCGCGCTCCTGCCCGAGGTCGATGTCGTCGAAGGCTGCCCGTACCGCTGCGACCCCGAACGCGACGTGTGCCCGTCGTGCGCCGCGCGTCCTGCGGAGGGCCGCACGATCGGTCGCGCGTCGGTGCCCGTCGTCGATCTCCCGCTGGGCGCGACGGAGGATCGTGTCGTCGGAGCGCTCGACCTCGAGCTCGCGCTCACGCGACAAGAGAAGGCGTTCCTCCCCGGCCTGCTCGCGCGAGCCCACCGCGGGTTCTTGTACATCGACGAAGTGAACCTCCTCGAGGACCACCTCGTGGATCTGTTGCTCGACGTCGCGGCCTCCGGAGAGAACGTCGTGGAGCGCGAAGGGATCAGTCTGAGGCACCCGGCGCGCTTCGTCCTCGTGGGCAGCGGCAACCCGGAGGAGGGCGAGCTCCGCCCGCAGCTGTTGGATCGGTTCGGGCTCTCGGTCGAGGTCACGACACCCACGGACCTCGAGACCCGCGTGCGCGTCGTGCGACGCCGGGACGCCTTCGAGCGGAATCCGCGCGCGTTTCTCGAGCAGTGGCGTTCGAGCGATGAGCGCGTTCGGCTCGGCATCGAGTCCGCGCGGACTCGCCTCGACACCATCGTCGTCGACGACGCCCTCGTGGAGCGCGCCGTTCAGCTCTGTCAGGCGCTCTCCACCGACGGGCTCCGCGGGGACCTCACGTTGGTACGCGCGGCGCGAGCCGTGGCGAGTCTCGCGGGCGACGAACGCGTCGACGTGAGTCACTTGCGTCGCGTCGCTGCGATCTCGCTGCGCCACCGCCTGCGTCGAGACCCGCTCGACGAGGCCGGGTCTTCCGCGCGGATCGGTCGGGCGGTGGAAGAGGTGCTCGTCGCATGAGCGGACGCGCGCCGGGGGCCGAGCTCGCCGTCGCGGACGCCTTCACGGCCGCCGCGATCTTCGCTCTCGATCCTGCGCGCTTCGGCGGCGTCGTCCTCCGGAGCCGACCCGGTCCCTTGCGAGACCACTGGTGCGCGAGCCTGCGCGCGGGCCTCGGTGCGGACCGCCCGTACGTCCGGGTGCCGATCCACACGCCTCC
>JAUHYN010000211.1 GCA_030426505.1 bacterium
ACGCCGACGCCGATGGACGACCCGACGCCGACCACCGACGACACGCCGAAGCCCACCGGCCTCGACCTCGTCCCGGTCCGCTACCGCTCGTCGCTCACTTCGCGCGACCCGACGCCGTGGCGCCGGCCTTGGTTCGTCGGCGCGTTCGCCGCCCCTTGGGTGCTGTTCCTCGCGGGCCTCGGCGCCGCTCGGTTCCGCGCGAGGCAGGGCGTGGAGACCGCCGAGACCAAGCGCCGCGCCGTCCAGAAGGCCGCGCGCTCGCAGCTCGTGGAGGCGAAGGCCGCGCTCGATCGGCGCGACCTCCCCGCCGCCTACGCGCGCTTCGCGGAGGAGGTGACCGAGTACGGGAGCGAGAAGTGCGGCGTGGCGCTGCGGGGCCTCACCGCCGATGGCGTCCGCGAGGCCCTCCTCGCGCGGGGCGCGCCGCCCGCGCTCGCGCAACAGCTCGCGGAGGAGCTCGAAGCGGCGGACTACGCGCGCTTCGCGCCGGGGACGGTCGCGAACGCGGACCCGGGGGATCTGCACCAGCGGTGGGAACACATCTTCGAGGGCCTCGATGAGATGGAGGTGAAGGCGTGAAGGTCGCGATCGCCCTCCTCTCGCTGTTCGTCGCCGCGCCCGCGCTCGCGCAGTCGTCCGCACTGATGAAGGACTTCGAGACCGCGAACGACAAGGCGCTCTCCGGAGACCGCGCCGGCGCGATCGCGTTGTACGAGTCGCTGATCGAGCGCGGCGTCGCGCACGAGGACGTCTACTTCAACCTCGGCACCGCCTACGCGCGCGAGGGCCGGGAGCTCGACGCCGTGATCGCGTACGAGCGCGCGCTCCGCCTCGCGCCGCACGACCGCGACGCCAAGAAGAACCTCCAGGCCGTGCGCGCCGCGTTGGTCGGCGCGAGCGATGGAGAGGGAGACGAAGAGCTGAGTTTGGCGGACGTCGCCGAACCGCTCGTCGCTTCCTTGCCACGCCTCCCGATCGTCCTCGCGTTGCTGGTGATGAACGCGCTGTGGGTCGGGCTGCTCGCGTGGCGGAAGAAGCGCGCGCTCACGATCGTGGCCGGCGCGCTCACGGTCGTGCTGCTCCTGATCACCGCGGGGCACGTCGTCGTCGCGCGCGATCCGCGCGGCGTCGTCCTCGAGTCGCTCCCGCTCAAGCGCGGCCCGAACGCCCGCTACGAGAGCCGCGGCGAAGCCAAGGCCGGCGCGCGCGTGCGCGTGGTCGGCGAGGAGGCCGGCTGGCTCGAGGTCCAGAACGCCGACGGCACGACCGGTTGGCTCCTCGCGCGCCACGTCGAGCGGGTCTGAAGGAATTTCGGAGCGAATCAGGGAAGCTGCTGCCCCATGAGAGCGTAAGAACTCCCCATGGGATTCGCGGCCGCCGCTCTGCTCTACGTGGTCCTCGGTGCCGTCGTGTGGACGCGCTTCTCGCGCGCGCGGCCCGACGCGGGCGTGGAGGCCTTCGTCGCGGGGTTCGATCGCTTCTTCGCGGTGCGACGCGTCCGGGGCCTCGCACTGCCCAGCTTCTGCCGCTCGGTCCTCGTCTCGTGCGCGAGCCTGCTCGTGCTCGCGGCGCTGTGGGTCCTCGGGAAGGAGGACTTCTCGCGGCTGATGCGGTTCGGGAGCGACACGAGCCTGTGGAGCGCGCAGACCCAGTGGCTCCTCGTGGTGTACGGCGGCGCGACCGTACTCACGAACTGGATCCCGGACTACCTGTCGCTCGTGCAGAGCCGCTGGATGATCGAGCGCATCGCGCGCCAACGCGGCCCGGTGGGGTGGCTCGTGTGGCTCGTCGCGGACGCCGCGCTCACGCTCGCAATCGCGTTCGCTGCGATCTACCTGGGGACGAAGCTCGTGCTGCCGCTGCTCGGCGCGACGCCGAGGATCGAGGTCGGCTGCCTCACGGCGGCGAGCTTCACGCTCGCGGACGCGTGGGAGATCTTCTGCGCCGGCCTCATGTTCGAGTCGCCGCCCGCGACGATCAACTACGACGCCGCGGGGATCTACGTGTACAGCACCTTCCTCACGTCGGTGTGGCTGTGGCTGTACCTCGCCGCGAGCTTCGCCGCGAAGATCGCCGCCGTGGCGTTCCCGCGCGCACCGCGCCGCTCGACCACCGCGCTGCTCGGGTGGTTCGCGGTGATCGTCTTCTCCGGCGCGTTCTGGTCGGCGCGGTTCCTCGAGCCACCCAAGGCGGACGTGCGCATCATCGCCGCGCCCGACTCGACGCGGATCGCGGCCCACTACCGCGCCGCGCTCGAAGCCTCGGACCTCACCGTCACCGACGAGGGGCCCGCGTCGCTCGTGTTGCTGGTCGAGACGGAGCGAGGCGACCCGCGGGAGACAAAGCTCGACGCCGAGATCCGCTGCGGCGCGCGCGCGCGACGCTCCGTCCGGCGCCTCTACCCCAACGAGCCCCCCGCGCGCGTGGTCGCGTGGGCCCGACGCGCTTCGACCCTCCTCGGGTACGGCGAATTGAAGGTCTGCCTCGCCGCCGACGGCGCACCCCCGCCGCCGCCGTGCCCCCACCCGTGACGCCCCGAGCTCCCCCTTTTACAGAAACCTCGACCTGACCTAGTACGGCCGGCATGGATCATTTCGCGCCGCGCGCCACGAAGACCACCAAGACGATCAGCGTCGTGAACCCCGGGGGCTACCGGCGTTGGCTGAAGTCGCAGAAGGCGAACGTGAAGGCCTGGCTGGACGCTCAGGGCTTCAGCGGGCGCCAGGGCGAGGTCGGCTGGATCTACGGGTCGGACAAGAAGGTGCGCGCGGCGGTGGTCGGCGTCGAGCCCGACGGCTCGCCGTTCGCCTACGCGTTCCTCCCCGCGCAGCTCGGTTCGGGGCGGTGGGTGTTCGACAAGACGCTCGAAGACGCGGCCGCGAACGACGCCGCGCTCGGGTGGGCGCTCGGGACGTACGTCTTCGACCGTTACAAGAAGTCTTCGGCGAAGTTCGGCTCGCTCGTGTGGCCGGAGGCCGCGGACCAGGCGAAGGTCGAGCGGCTCTACACCTCCACGAAGCTCGCGCGCGATCTCGTGAACACGCCCGCCGGTGACCTCGGCCCGACCGCGCTCGCCGAGGCCGCGAAGGCGCTCGCGAAGGAGATGGGCGCGAAGTGCAAGGTCACGGTCGGCGACGCGCTCCTGAAGGACAACTACCCCGCGGTCCACGCGGTCGGGCGCGCCTGCACCGACGCGCCGCGCCTGATCGACATCGTGTGGGGCGACGCCGCGTCGCCGAAGGTCACGATCGTCGGCAAGGGCGTCTGCTTCGACACGGGCGGCCTCGACATCAAGCCTTCGTCCGGGATGCTGCTCATGAAGAAGGACATGGGCGGCGCCGCGATGGCGCTCGCGCTCGGCCGCGCGGTCATGGACGCGAAGCTCGACGTGCGGCTGCGCGTGCTCGTCCCCGCCGTCGAGAACTCGGTGGCCGGCAACGCGTTCCACCCGCAGGACATCCTGTCGACCCGCAAAGGTCTGACCGTCGAGGTCGGCAACACCGACGCCGAGGGCCGCCTGATTCTCTGCGACGCCCTCGCGGAAGCCGACAGCGAAGACCCGGAGCTCATCATCGACTTCGCCACGCTCACGGGCGCGGCGCGCGTCGCGTTGGGCACGGACGTCCCGGCGCTGTTCAGCAACGACGACGACCTCGCGAACGAGCTCATCGCGGCCGGGCAGCGCACCGGGGATCTGTTGTGGCGGATGCCGCTGCACCAGCCCTACCGCCGCTCGCTCGAGAGCCCGATCGCGGACATCAACAACGTGGGCGGCTCGCGCTACGGCGGCGCGATCACGGCGGCGCTGTTCCTCGAAGCGTTCGTGTCGAAGTCCACCAAGTGGGCGCACGTCGACCTCATGGCGTACAACCTCGAGAACCGCCCCGGTCGGCCGGTCGGCGGCGAAGCGATGGGCGTGCGCGCGGCGTACGCGATGCTCGAGGCGAGGTACGGCGCGTGAGCGACGAGGTCCGGCTGATCTACTGGCCGGTGCTCCAGGGCCGCGGCGAGCCGATTCGCCTCCTCCTCGAGGACGCCGGCATCCCGTACGTGGACGCGGCGCGTGCGCCGGAGGGTGGCTTCGATCTCATCCTCCAGTACCGCAGCGGCGACGTGGAGGGCTTTCTGCCCTACGCGCCGCCGATCCTCGAACACGGCACGCTGCGCATCGCGCAGACCGCCAACATCACGATGTACCTCGCGGAGCGGTTCGATCTGTTGCCGGAGGGCGAGCACGTCCCGTGGCAGCTCAATCAGTTGATGCTCACCGTGATGGACGTGTTCGCGGAGGCCCACGACACGCACCACCCGGTGTCGACCGCGCTGTACTACGAGGATCAGAAGGCGGAGGCGATCACGGCGGCGACGGCGTTCGTGCGACAGCGCTTGCCGCTCTTCGTCCGGTACTTCGAGCGCGTGCTCGAGCGCTCGGGCGGCCCGTTCGTCCTCGGGGCCGACTGCACCTACGTCGACCTCGCGTTGTTCCAGCTCGCGGAGGGGCTCGCGTTCGCATTCCCGAAGGGCTTCGCGGCGCAGGACCGCCCGCGGTGGGCGGCGCTGGTCGAAGCGGTGCGGTCCCGCGAGAACGTCGCGGCCTACCTGGCATCCGAGCGACGCCTCCCTTTCAACGAACACGGCATCTTCCGCGCGTACCCGGAGCTCGACGTCGAGCCCGTCGCGAACGACTGACCGTCACTCCACCGAAAAGAATCCATTCGTGCGAACGAGGACGAGCGCTTCGACGAGCTCGCCCTTCTGCGCGAGCCTCACGCTCCGTTGGCCGACCGGCGCGCCGTTCACGTAGACGGTGAGCTGCACGCCGGTGTCGTCGCGTTCGGCGCAGGCGGTCGACACCGCGGACGCGACGTCGTTCGGGTCGAGGACGACCTCGCCCTCCGAGAGGTAGTCGACCAGGGCGTCCGTCCCGATGCCGAGCAGCGAGGCGGTGAGCGCGGTCGGGAGCGTCTTGCAGTCCTCGACGTAGCTGACGCTCACCGCGTAGCGGCCGTCGGCCATGGCGTCGGGGAGGATGATGCGCTCCGGGTTCTCTTTCGGCGCGCTCCCCGCCCACGTCGGGCGGCCGTACTGGTTCCAGTTCGGCGCGGGCATCGCCTTCGAAGCGACCTGACCGACCGGGCTCTCGAGGATGAGGTCGACGTCGCGGAGGTCGTAGTCGAGCGCGCTGTCGGAGTCGTTGTCGAACGCCATGTCGATGCGGACGATGTCCTGGCCGCTCGCTTCGCCGGAGCCCTGGACGGGTATCGTGATCGTGCGGGCCCGCGGATCGTTCGTGGAGATCGTGATCGTGTCGCTCGCCACGCCCGCGCGCGTGGGCGTGTAGAGGACGCCGAGCTCGAAGACCGCGCCGGGGCGAAGCTCGGCGGGGAGGCCGCGCGGCGTCGACAGCTCCCCGGCGGCGCCCATGCTCGTGAACGCGTGCGACGCGACCAGGGGCGACTGCCCGGTGTTCTGCAACGTGATGAGCGCGCTCCGCTGTTGGCCGATCTGCACCGGCCCGAAGTCGATCGCGTTCGGCGAGGTGGCGACGATCGGCGGAGACTCGGCGCCCACGAGCGTCACCACGATCGGTTCGCCGTTGCGCGGGACGACGCGGAGATCGGCGGCGTGCGCGGCGTCCATCGCGGGCGCGAACGTCACGGCGAGCGCGACGCGGGCGCTCGGATCCTCCCGCGCGGCCACGAGCATCGCGGGGAGCGCGGGCATCGGCGTGAGCGAGAACGCGCCGTCGGCCGGGTCGAGGTAAGCGTTCACGATCTCCAGGACGGCGGTGCCCTCGGTGTCATTGATCGCCTGGACCACGAGCGTCTTCCGGTCGCCGACCGGGACGTAGCCGAAGTCGAGCGCGAGCGGGCTGACGCGCATGAGCGACTGACCCGCGGACGACGCCGTGAGCGGGACGACCAGCTCGCGGTTCGCGGGGTCGTCCGTGGTGAAGACCAGCTCGCCCTGCACCACGCCGGAGAGGCCGGGATCGATCGAGACCGAGTACGACGCGGTGCGGCCCGGGGGGACGTCGACCAGCTCGGTGGTGTCGCAGGCGTCGCAGGACCAGCGCGGGTCGCCGCGGCCCTCGACCTCGCGGATCTGGAGGAGGCAGTCGCCGTCGTTGCGGACCACCACGGAGAGCGTCTTGGTCGATTCCTCGAGGACGCCGAAGTCGAGGGCATCGGGATCCGCGGCGGCGACGGGCGCCTTGTCGTCGCTGCAGCGAAAGCGCGTCGCGGGCACGCAGGCCGCCTCGAAGCAGAGCTGGGCGCCTTCGCAGTCGGTGTCGAATCGGCAGCCGCCGGCGGGCGTGTCGCTCGAACAGGCGACGGCGAAGAGGAGCACCCACGCGGACCACCGGGACATGCGAGGTGGAGTATAGCGCCGTGTCGCGCCGAGCCCGTGCTAAAGACGACGCCGTGCCTCGGCTCGAGCAGGATCGCGCGCTCCTGGACGCATTCCGGGCGGGCCGGCGCGACGCGCTCGAGCGGGTCTATCGCGCGTACGTGAAGGACGTGGTCGCGATCGTCCGGTACGGGTTCTCGATCGAAGACAAACGTGTCCCCGGCGAACCCGACGCTCAGCGGCAGCTCGACCTCGCACAGGACGTGTTCGTGAAGGCGTTCTCCGAGAGCGGCCGCAAGAGCTACGACGGCGTGCGCCCGTACGGCCCCTTCATCCGACGCATCACGCGCAACCTCATGATCGATCGCGCGCGCAAGAGCGGGCGCGAGGTCCCGCTCGACGCCGACGACGGCGAGGATCGCGAAGACACGTTCGTCGCCCCGGCCGAGCCCGTCGACGCGGAGGGCGCGCTCGACTTCAAGCGCCTCGCCGAGGCGGCGCGCGCGTTCGTCGCAGCCCAGGACGAGGAGCTCGCGACCTTCGTGCGGCTGCGGTTCGAAGAGGAGCTGTCGCAGGCGGACGTCGCGGCGCGGATGGAGGTCACGCGCCGGCGCGTGCGCACGCTGGAGGAGCGCGCGCTCTCGGGGCTGGCCAAGTGGTTGGAAGATCGGCGACTTTCGTGGTGAGCGTGTTTTTCGTGCCGCCACCGGCCCAGATCCGAACGTCGCCCGTAGGGACCCCCGAGGCACCATGACGCGTGAGGATCCAGCCCGACTCGCCCGACTCCTCTCGGGCCGCGACGAGCCCTCCGTCCTCGAGACCGAGGCGCTCTTCGACCGGATCGCAGGGGAAGTGGCCCCGCGCCCGTGGTGGCGGCGGCCGATCGCGTGGGGGGCGCTGTCGGGGTTGGCGACCGCGGCGGCCGCCGTCGCCCTCGTCTTCGCGCCCGTCGAGCGCGAGTTCGGTACGCGCGGCGGCGAGGAGCCCGTCCTCCGCGCGCACTGCGTGGTCGACGCCGAGACCGCGCCGTGCGCCCAGGGCGCGAAGCTGCTGTTCGACGCGCGCCCGCCCGAAGGCGCGCCGCACTTCGCCGCCCTCGCGAAGCGCCCCGACGGCACCGTGATTTGGTACCTCCCCGCGCCGGACGCCGCGTCGTCGCCGCTCGGGGACGCGACCGCCGTGGTGCCCACCGCGATTCGCCTCGGCGACGAACACCCCGCTGGTCGGTACGAGCTGTTCGGCGTCTTCACGAAGGACGCAATGACCCGTGCGCAGATCGAAGCGTCGGTCGGCGCGGAGTTGAGGGGAGGCCCGGGCGTGACGGTCGTGCGTCGCGAGCTCGAGGTTCGATGAAACACCTCCGTCTCATCGCGCTCCTACTCGCGCTCGCGCTCCCTCGAGCCGCGTCCGCGGCGACGTTCGCCCTCGTCATCGGCAACAACGCGCCGCCGCCGGTCGACACGACACTCGAGACCCTCCGGTTCGCGGACGACGACGCCGTGCGCTTCCATCAGCTCTTGTCGCGTGTCTCCGACCAGACGTGGCTGCTGTCCGTCCTCGACAAGGACACGCAGGCCCGCCACGAGGGCGCGGCCGCGATCGCGCGCGCGCCCACGGTCGAAGCCTTCGAGCGCGCCGTCGCTTCCATCGAGCGCGGCATCGAAGAGGCCGGCTCCGAGTCCACCACCGTCTACTTCGTGTTCAGCGGCCACGGCGCGTCCACGACCGAGGGCACCCCGTACCTCGCGCTGCAAGACGGCTTGCTCACGCGCGATCACCTGCACGACCGCGTCCTCGCGCGGTGGCCCGCGACCGTCGTGCACGTGGTGATCGACGCGTGCAACGCCGGCGCGATGGTCGGCGCGCGCGGCGCGTTCGGGCCAACGCTCGAAGCTCGCCGCGAGTCCGTCGCGGCCCGCGAAGCCGAGGCGGTGATCGAGTCCGGCTCGCTGTCGCGGTTCCCGAACGTCGGCGCGATCGTCGCGACCTCCGAGGGCCGCGAAGCGCACGAGTGGTCGCGCATCGAGTCGGGCGTGTTCACGCACGAGCTCCTCTCCGGCGCGTTGGGCGCCGCCGACATCAACGGCGACCGCGAGGTCGAGTACTCGGAGCTCGTCGCGTTCGTCTCCAGCGCGAACAGCCGCGTCGACGATCCGCGCGCCAAGCCCAACGTCATCGCGCTCCCCCCGGCCGTGCATCGCCGCGCCCCGTGGATCCGCCTCGACGGCGTGCGCGACGTCGTCGAGGTCCGCGGCGACCCGACACACCTCGGGCGCTTCTCCGTCGAGCTCGAGAACGGCCAGCGCTACCTCGACGCGCACATCGCGCCGCGCGAGCGACTGAGCTTCGTGCTCCCCGCGAAGACCCACGCGTTCCTCCGCACCGCATCGTTCGAGATCCCGCTGTTCGGCTCCGGCGATCCGATCGTGCTCGACCTCCGCGCGCGACAGCGCATCACCGTCGCGTCGCGCGGCGTGGACCACACGTACCGAAAGTCCCTGTTCGCCGCGCCGTACGGGCGGACCTACTACCGCGGCTTCGTCGACTCGCAGGGGATGATCTCCGTCCCCACCGACGACCTCGCGATCGTCTACGACCGCAGCGGAGGCGGTCCGCCGACGTCGTCCTGGGTCGCATTCGGCGTGGGCGCCGCCGCCACGGCCGCGACGGTCGTCCTCGCGGTGCTCGCCACGCAGACCAAGCGCGACTTCGAAGCGACGAACCTCCAACAGCGCGCGCTCGATCTCTCGGCGCGCTACGACCGCCTCGTCGTGGGGACCGTGGTCAGCGCCGCCGTCGCCGCGACGGGCGCCGGCCTCGGCGTCTGGTTCTGGTTGGACGCGCACGACGAGCTCGACGACCCCGAGCTGGGCGCCGGCCCGACCGCCCTGGTCGGGATCTCCGGGCGCTTCTGACCCCGCCTTGACCTCGCGATCGCGGCGGCGAAAGACTCCGCGCGAAAGGCGCACCACCATGTCCGATCTCTTCCCGTCCCGCTGGCCCGCGAAACACCCCGACCGCATCCAGGTCTACACGTTCGGCACCCCGAACGGTCGCAAGCTCACCGTCGCCCTCGAGGAGATGGAGCTCCCCTACGAAGTCCACATCATCGACATCCTGAAGGGCGACCAGTTCGACCCCGAATACCTGCGCATCAACCCGAACGGGAAGATCCCGTCGATCGTGGATCCGAACGGACCGGGCGGCGCGCCGATCGCCTTCATGGAGTCCGCCGCGATCCTGCAGTACCTCGGTGACAAGTCCGGCAAGCTCCTCCCGACGGAGCCCGCCGCGCGGTGGGAGACGATCCAGTGGCTCACCTTCCAGGTGGCGCACATCGGACCGATGCTCGGGCAGTTCGGACACTTCTTCAAGTTCGCCAAGGGCAAGACGGACAGCTACGGCGAAGAGCGCTACGGCGCCGAGGCCAAGCGGCTGCTCGGCGTCCTCGACAAGCGCCTCGCCGGGCGCGACTTCCTCATGGGCGAGCAGTACACCGTCGCCGACGTCGCGACCTTCCCGTGGATCCGCGGCCTCCAGTTCTACGAAGCGGAGGCGTACCTCGACTACGCCTCGTTCACGAATGTAGAGCCGTGGGTGCAGCGCTGCTTGGCGCGGCCCAAGACGGCCGCGGGCTACGAGGCCGCATCGAAGCAGTGACCCCCGCCGCCCTCGACGCGCCCTTCCGCCACTGCCGCGTCGAGCGACTCGACCGCTGCGTGG
>JAUHYN010001367.1 GCA_030426505.1 bacterium
GTCACAACACGCTGCGGAGCTGGCGCGACAAGGCGCGCGAGGGCTTTCACTTCGTCCTCGGCGCGTCGCGCTGGCTGAGCTTGGAGCCGCTCGACGAGCGCGACGACGACCCGCCGCTCGAGTTCCCGCGCAAGGCGTTCGGCCTGTTCCGCGACACCGAGGCGAACCGCGCGCTCTGGGCGGAGACCCGAGCGCAGGCCGACGCGCTCGCCGCCGACGCCGTGTTCTTCCGCTCGCCGACCGGGTTCTCTCCGTCGGTCACCAACCTCGACGCGCTCCGCGCCTTCCGCCGCGACGTCATCGGCGAGGTGCCCTTCGAGCTCGTCTGGGAGCCCCGCGGCATCTGGCAGGCCGACGAGCTCGACGCGCTGGGCGCGGAGCTCGGCATCACCATCGTGCGTGACCCGCACGCGGAGCGCGCGTTCCCAGACCCCGTGGAGAGCGCGTACTACGCCGTGACCGCGCCGTCGGGACACCTGCGCTTCAGCGAGGACGACCTGTTCGACCTCTCCGAGTTCCTCGACGCCCACACCGGCACGGTGCGCGTCGTGTTCCGCGGTCCGGATCGCGAGCGCAACGCGCGCCAGCTCATCAACCTGCGGCGTCGGCTGCGGGGCGAGGAGCCGATCTCGTAAGCGTCCGCGCGCGACCGCCGTGCCGTGCGCTGCGAGAGCTCGTTAACGCGGCCGTCACGGACGGGACGGAACTTGCGCTCCTCGCTGCTGTCTCGAATGAGTAGGCAGTTCGGTGCGGATGGATAGGCTGACGACGGAATGAGTGCGGAAATCGACGAGACGCGGCTCGTTCGGCGACTTCGGCGTCGCGACGAAGCGGCGTTCGCGGAGCTGGTGGGCGCCTACCAGAACCGCGTCTTCTCGCTCGTCTACCGCATGCTCGGCGACCGGGCCGAGGCCGAGGACCTCGCGCAGGAGGTGTTCGTCACCGTGTTCAAGAGCATCGACCGCTTTCGGGGCGACGCGAAGCTCTCGACGTGGATCTACCGGATCGCGACGAACCACTCGAAGAACCGCATCAAGTACCTGTCGCGCCGCCACCACAAGCGCACGCGCGACATCGACGACACGCGGGAGATCGAGTTCTCTGGACCCTACGCCAAGCAGGCGCCGCGCCCCGACCAGGTGTTCGAAGGGCGGCAGCTCGAGACGACGATTCAACACGCGCTCGCCGCGCTCGAGGACGACCACCGCGTCGTGATCATCTTGCGAGACATCGACCACCTCTCGTACAGCGAGATCGCCGAGATTCTCGGCGTGGCCGAAGGTACGGTGAAGTCGCGACTCTTTCGCGGGCGCGCCGCCCTGAAGGCGTTCATCGAGCAGAGGAACGGCGAATGACCGAGGTGAGCGAAGAGACCGCCATCCGGTTCAGTGAGTACCTGGACGACGAGATGACCGCCGCCGAGCGCGCCGCCTTCGAGGCCGAGCTCGACGCCGACGCGTCGCTGCGCGCCGAGTTCGACGCGTTCGCCGCCACGATTCACGCGCTCGGTTCCCTCGGGAGCGCCGGGAGCACGCCCGAGATCGACCTCACAGAGGGCGTCCGGACCCGCATCCGTCGGCGCTCGCGCGGGCGATACTTCGGCGATCGCTCGCTCTATCGAGAGCGGCAGCAGACGACCGTCTTTCTGCTCATCGCAGCCGCGATCCTCATCGCCGGTGCGCTCGTCGCCAGCCCCGACGTGCTCCGCGTGGTGCTCGGAGACCCCGAGATCGTCGCCGTCGACGACGGCAGCGGGGAGGGCGAGCAGCGGCCTGCGCCGAACGGCGAGCACGCGCCGCCCAACGACGCACCCACGCCGGGGGACGACGTACCCACGCCCGGGGACGGCGCGCCGACGCCCGACGACGACGCGCCGCGGGCGCCGACCGATCCGGAAGCGTTGATGAACGCCGAGCCGCGGTCGGGCGCGACGTCGGGCGGCCCGATCGCGCCGATCGTCCACCAGGACTTCGTCTACACCGTCACGACGTCGGAACGCGGAGACGCGCTTCGGGCCCGGGTCCGCGACCAGTTCGGTATGGCGCCGGAGACCGAC
>JAUHYN010001368.1 GCA_030426505.1 bacterium
CAGTTCTGCGCCGACAGCCGGATCTTCGACCCCGCGATCCGCTTCGACACCGCGTGCAGCGCCGTGAACGTCGGCGCCACGCCGATCTCCACGCCCGACATCGACTCGATGCGCGGCAACAGCCCGTCGATCAGCTCGACGGCCTCGCCGACGGTGTTGTGCATCTTCCAGTTGCCACAGATGAACGGTACCCGCGTCATGTTCAGCTCCCTCTAACCTTCCAGCGCCTTCACGCCCGGCAACGTCTTGCCCTCGATCAACTCCAGGCTCGCGCCCCCGCCCGTCGACACGTGCGTGATCTTCGATGCGAGCCCCGTCTTGTTCAGCGCGGCGACCGAGTCGCCGCCGCCGACCACCGAAGTGCCGGCGCTGTCCGCGACCGCGGCCGCGATCGCCTCCGTCCCCGCCGCGAAGCTCTCCCACTCGAACACGCCCATCGGCCCGTTCCAGAAGATCGTCTTCGCCTCGCGGATGACCTGCGCGTAGCGCTCGCGGGTCTTGGGCCCGATGTCGAGCCCCATGAAGCCATCGCGGATCTCGGTGACCGTCTCGGGCGTCGCCTTCTCGTCGAACGACGCCGCGACCACGTGGTCCTCCGGGAGCAACAGCTGCACCTTGCGCGCCTGCGCCGCCTTGATGATCTGCTCCGCCGAACTCAGCGCGTCCGACTCGACGCGGCTGTTGCCCACGCTCTTCCCGCGCGCCTTCAGCAGCGTGTACGCCATCGCCCCGCCGATCATCAGCGCGTTGCAGCGCTGCACGAGGCTGTTGAGCACGCCGAGCTTGTCCGAGACCTTCGCCCCGCCCACGATCGCGACGAACGGCGCGGCCGGGTTGTCGAGGATCGTCCCGAGGTGGTCGAGCTCCCGCTTCATCAGCAGGCCCGCCGCCTTGTCGCGGACGAACCGCACCATGCCGGTCGTCGAAGCGTGCGCGCGGTGCGCGGTGCCGAACGCGTCGTTCACGTAGACGTCGACGCCCTCGGCGAGCGCGCGCGCGAACTCCTCGTCGTTCTTCTCCTCGGCCGCGTGGAACCGCAGGTTCTCGAGCACGAGGACGTCGCCCTCGCGGAGGTCCTTGATGTTCTTCTTCACGCCGTCCCCGACGCAGTCGTCGGCGAACGTCACTTCCTTCTCGATCAGCTCGGCGAGCCGCGCGGCCGCCGGCTGAAGCGACATGTCCGGGTCGCGCTTCCCCTTCGGCCGCCCGAGGTGCGACGCGATCACCACGCGCGCCCCCGCGTCGATCGCCAGCTGGATCGTGGGGAGCGCCGCGCGGATGCGGGTGTCGTCGCTGACCTCGCCCTCGGGCGTCAGCGGGACGTTGAAATCGACACGGATGAACGTGACCCGACCGGACAGGTCGAGGTCGGCGATGGATTGGATCATCGGGGCCTCTCTTCGGAGCGCGGGGCCCCGCTGGGTCGCGAGGCCCCGGTGCGATTCAGCTCAGCTCGACTGCTTCGCCATGTAGTTGGCGATGTCGACCACGCGGTTCGAGTAGCCCCACTCGTTGTCGTACCAGGAGACGACCTTGACCATGCGCTTCTCCATCACGTCCGTCAGCGACGAGTCGACGGAGGAGCTCGCGGCGTTGCCGATGAAGTCGATCGACACCAGCGGCTTGTCGCTCATCGCGAGCACGCCGTTCATCGGGCCTTCGGCCGCGGCGCGGAGGGCGTCGTTGACCGCTTCCTTCGTCACGTCCTTCTTCACGGTCGCGACGAGGTCGACGAGCGAGACGTCCTTGGTCGGCACGCGCACCGCGAAGCCGTTGAGGCGACCGGCGAGCTCCGGGAGCACGAGGCCGACGGCCTTCGCGGCGCCGGTCGTGGTCGGGATCATCGACTCGTACGCCGCGCGCGCGCGGCGGTAGTCCTTGTGCGGCAGGTCGAGGATCGACTGGTCGTTGGTGACCGAGTGGATCGTCGTCATCAGGCCGTGGTCGAGCCCGAAGGACTCGTGCAGGACCTTGGCCACCGGGGCGAGGCAGTTCGTGGTGCAGGACGCGTTCGACACGATGAAGTGCTTCGACGCGTCGAACGTCTCGTGGTT
>JAUHYN010001369.1 GCA_030426505.1 bacterium
GGTGGATCTCGTGAGCCAGCACGAACACGTCACGCTGCTCGACCCCGAGACCCACCTCGACATCCTGGATGCGTACGGCGGCCACCTCGATCTCCGGGCGGAGGTGAACGGCTTGCACGCGGAGGTGATGGGCTACCGCACCGCGCTCGACGCGCAGCAGATGGACGAGGCCGAGAAGGCCCGCCGCGAGGACTACCTCGCGTTCGCGCTCGAAGAGATCGGCGCGGTGAAGCCGAAGGTCGGCGAGATCGAAGAGCTCGAATCCGAGCGCAAGCGCCAGAAGGGCTTCGCGGAGCTCGAGTCCGGCGTGCGCGCGGCCGAGGCGGCGCTGTACTCGGACGACGGCGCGGTGGTCGAGGTGGTGGGGCGCGTGGCGCAACGCCTCTTGCGCCTCGCGGACGTCGACGACGCGCTCGGTCCGATGGCCAACGCCGCGGCGAGCGCGCAAGCGGAGCTCGAGGAGCTCGCGCGATCGCTGTCGCAGCACCTGAGGCACCTGTCCTCGGATCCGGAGCGGCTGGAGACGATCGAGGAGCGGCTCGAAGCGCTGCGCCGCCTCGCGCGCAAACACGGCGGGACCATCGAAGCGGTCCTCGAGGCGCAGGCCGCGATGAGTGAGGAACTGTCGGGCCTCGAGAACGACGAGGCGCGACGCGCGGATCTGATGGCGGCGCTGGAGGCCGCGTCCGCCGCGCACGAGAAGAAGTGCCGCGCGTTGTCGGCGGCGCGCCACAAGACGACCAAGTCGCTCGAGAAGGCGATCGAGAAGGAGCTCACCGCGCTGTCGATGGCGAACACGCGCTTCGTCGTGTCGCTGACCGCGCTCTCGGAGCCCGGCGCGCGCGGCGCGGAGGCGGCGCAGATGATGATCGCGCCGAACGTCGGCGAGCCGCTGAAGCCGCTCAAGAAGACCGCGTCGGGCGGCGAGCTGTCGCGTGTGCTGCTCGCGATCAAACACGTGTTGTCGGAGCGAGGTGGCGTCGGCGTGTACGTCTTCGACGAGATCGACACGGGGCTCGGCGGCGCGGTCGCCGAGGTGCTCGGCGAGAAGTTGTCGGACGTGTCGAAGGCGACGCAGGTCCTCGCGGTCACGCACCTCGCGCCGGTCGCCGCCTACGCGGATCGGCACTTCATGGTGGCCAAGTCGCAGGACGGCCCCCGGACGGTGACCCGGGTCGAGCGCCTGTCGGATTCGGCGCGGGTGGAGGAGCTGGCCCGGATGCTCGGCGGCGCCCGCCTCACGCCCGCGACCCGGAAGGCCGCCGAGGAGCTCCGGGAGCGCGGATCTCGGGCCGTGTGAGCGCATCTGGGGCAATCGGCGGACGACTGGGCTGGATTATTGAAATTGATGAGTTCTCCTGCCTATCATCCTCGCCACCCGCCCGTGGGAGAGAAGCAGCTCAAGATTCTGTCCTTCGGCCTGACGGACGTCGGGATGCGGCGGGACCACAACGAAGACTCCTACCTGGTGGACGACGACGCACAGTTGTACGTCGTCGCGGACGGGATGGGCGGTCACCTCGGCGGTGAGATGGCGTCGATGCTCGCCGTCTCGACCATCAAGGACTCCGTCCACAAGGAGCGCGAGACCGTCGCGAACGGCAAACCCTACAAGGGGCCGATCGAGCAGCACCCGGCGCTGATGATGCTGCCGAAGGCGGTGAAGAACGCGTGCGCCGCGATCTTCCGCAAGGCGCAAGAGGTGCCGGAGCTGCAGGGGATGGGCACGACCGTCACGGGCGTCGCGTTCATCGACAACTATGCATTCTTCGGCCACGTCGGCGACAGCCGCGCGTACCTGATCCGGGACGGCCGCATCGAGCAGCTCTCCGAGGACCACTCGCTCGTGAACGAGCAGCTGAAGGCCGGCCTCATCACGCCCGAGCAGGCGCGGATGAGCCGCTTCAAGCACATCATCACGCGGTCGGTCGGCTTCGAAGAGGACGTCGCGGTCGACACGATGGTCGTGCCAACCCAAGAGGGCGACCTGTACGTGCTCTGCAGCGACGGTCTTGCGAACCTGGTCTCCACCACCGAGATCCGGGACGTCCTC
>JAUHYN010001370.1 GCA_030426505.1 bacterium
CTCGTGAAGCTGTTCCACGCGGACGGCCGCGCCGTCTCCGGCGTCGACGAGCCCCTAACGCCCGACCCGGCGGAGGGCGAGCTCACCAAGGCCGGCATGTTCCTCGGCTCGCCGAAGTACATGTCGCCCGAGCAGATCCAGGGCAAGCCGCTCGACCCGCGCACCGACGTCTACTCGCTCGGCGTGCTGATGTACCAGATGATCGGAGGCAAGCCGCCCTTCCACGGCGGGACTTCGGTCGAGGTCATCTACAAACACGTCAACGAGGCGGTGCCGCCGTTCAAGTCGCTCGGCGTCGTCCCGTACGAACTCGAAGAGCTCGTCCTCGGCGCGCTCGTGAAGCGGCGCGAGGAGCGCTTCGAGTCGATGAGCGCGTTCCTCGCGCGCATGAAGGACGTGCGCCGACTCCTCACGGGGATCAGCGCGTCGATGGAGACCGGCATCGACATCCGCCTCAGCGACCTGCGCTCGCACCACGGGACGCCGAGCGTAACGAGCGCGTACGACAGCGCGTCCGGGATGGCCGCGACGAACCGCCCGCAGACGCGCCCGCACCTCCCCGCGCACGGCGAGGCGGCGTTCTCCGAGCACAGCATCGCGGCGATCACCGACGACACCGGCAGCCACGTGCTCATGGGGAAGAGCGGCGGGCGCAGCTCGAAGATGGCGATGGTCGCGCCGATCCTCGCGGCGACCGCGCTGTTGGTCGTGCTCGGCGTCCTCGGCTTCGTCGTCCTCGGTGACAAGGGCCGCGCTTCGCAGAGCGCGCCGCCGACCGCGATCGAGGATCCGCTCGACGATCCGATCCCCCAACGTGGCCCGATGGCTCGCGTGCGGTTCACGTCGGAGCCGTCGGGTGCAGAGGTGTTCGAACACGGCATCAGCCTCGGCAAGACGCCCCTCGTCCTCTCCTTCTCCCAGGACGCCGACGGCGCCGACCTCCACGAGTTCTTGTTCAAGATCCCCGGCCGCGGCGAGGCGGTCGAGCGGGTCCGCCTCGACAAGAAGGACGTCGAAGTGGCGGTGAAGATCGACGGCGGTGAGCCGAGCAACACAGGCACGAACCCGTCCGGCGGCGAGGACTACAAAGAGAATCCCTATTAGCGCTCAGCCCGGAGCTGACAGCTTGCAGCCTGGGCGTGCTGCGTCGCGTCGCCCCCCCGCGCTCGGTCGACGCACACGGACAACAGAAACGGTGGGTTAGAGGCGCTGTCCGGTTCCGCGCGCGCGGGCCGGGTTTGATCTAGAGTGCGTCCCGCATGGCCGCACTCCGGAAGAGGTTGATCCTCGTCGTGAGCCTGGTCGCGATGCTCGCGTCCGTCGATGCGCGCGCCGACTCGAAGGCCGAGGCCCGTCGCTACTTCACGCGCGGCATGGCGTTCATCGACGCCGGCCGCTACCGCGAGGGGATCGAGCAGCTCGAGAAGGCGTACGCCGTTCGCCCGCACCCGAACGTGCTGTTCAACATCGGCCGCGCGTACGCGTCGATGGGGTCGCTCGCGAAGGCGATCGAGTACTTCGAGCGCTACCAGTCCACCAACCCGCGCGACGCCTCGCGCGTCGAGTCCACGCTCCAGGAGCTGAGGCTGCGCTACGAGCTCCGGCGCCTCGTCGACGACGGCATGCGCGCCATCAAGCGCAAGCGCTACCTCGAGGGCATCGCGCTGTTGAACCGCGCGTACGAGCAACGCCCGCACCCGAACATCCTCTTCAACATCGGCCGCGCCTACGAGGACGCGGGTCAGGTCCGCCAGGCGATCGCGACCTACGAGCGCTACCTCGAGACCTCGCCGCGCGACGCGAGGCGCGTCAATTCACGGCTCGCCAAGCTGCGTCAGCGCATGGTCGCCGCGCGTCGCGCCGCCGCGGACAGCGAGCCCCCGCCCGCGCCTCCGCCGCCCAAGCGGCGGCGCCGACGCACGCGCGATCCCGAGCCGCCGCCGTCGGAGACAGCCGAGGCTCCGGCGCCCGCGCTCGAGGGCGAGCAGCTCGACCGCCTCGCCGAGGCCATCATCGCGCGGATGCGCGCGGAGGGCGTGTTCGACCGCCCGG
>JAUHYN010000212.1 GCA_030426505.1 bacterium
GACCGCCGCGAAAAAGACCGCCGCGAAAAAGACCGCCGCGAAAAAGACCGCCGCGAAGAAGGCTGGCGCGAAGAAGACCGGCGCGAAGAAGACCGCCGCGAAGAAGCCTCGCGCATCCGCGTCCCGCGCGAAGCGCGCGCCGGCGAAGCGGAAGGCGGCCGCGCGCAAGTGACTCGCCTCGGCTTCCCGCTCGCCCTCCTGGTCGCGTCGATCGCCTGTACCGAGGCGCCCGAGGTCGAGCCGATCGCGCGCGCCGACGCGGCGACGACCTCCACGGTCGCGACCGCGACGACCTCCACCACGGCGGCGATCACGCGCCCGCCGATGCCGCTCGGCATCGGGCGCGTGAACCTCCCCGTCGACGCGGCGCGGCTCGGCGTGACGCGGACGCTCCCGCGCGTGGTCCGGCAAGGGCCGAGCGCCGAGGACCCCGCCGTCGCGGTCACGCCCGAGGGCCGCCTCTTCGTCGCCTTCTCCGTGCGGCAAGGCCCGCGCGAGTTCATCGCCGTTCGCCGCGCGCCGAGCCCGGGCGGGTTCCTCTCGCCGCCGCGTCGGTGGAGCGAAGGCGATCGCGCGTGGCACCCGAGGCTCACGGTGACGTCGAGTGGCGCGGTCTGGCTCACGTGGTGCGGGCGGGACCGCGCGCCGCCGCGCGGCGACCACCGGCGCGCGATCTACACGCGGCGCATCGCGCCCGACGCCACGCGTGTGATCGAGGTGTCGCCGTCGCGCTCGTCGCCGCGCGATCGCCGCCGGCACTGCGATCCCGACGTGTGGCCGACCGACGACGGCGGCCTGCACGTGGTCTGGGAAGCCGCGCGCGCGACGTCGTGGCTCAGCTCGCGCGTGATGTACCGGCGGATGCGCGCGGACGGGACGTTCGTCGGCGCGCCGGAAGAGGTCTCGATCGGTCCGTTCGATCGGCGCCCGCGCGTCGCCGAGAGCGACGACGGTCAGCTCTGGATCGCGTGGGACCGCTTCATGGACGACGGCCCGCGCGGCGTCGCCGACCCGGACTACGACGTCTTCTACTCCACGCGCACCGCGTCGACCGCGTGGACGGACGCGAAGACGGTCGACGCCGGCCCGGGGATCCAAGCGTCGCCGCGGCTCGCGGTGAGTCCGGACGGGCACGCGCTGCTCGCGTTCCACTCGAGTCGGCGGCACGGGCTCGTGAAGTGGTGGTCGGTCGTACGGATCGCGCCGGACGGTAAGCAGGAGCGGCTCGCCGCGGTCGACCAAGCGGAGCTGTTGTTGCCCGCGGGCCAGCAGCAGGGCGCCGAGCTCCCGGCGCTCGCCGTGGACGGCAAGGGTCGCATCGTCCTCGCCACGCGCGTCTCGCACGGCGCGTATCTGCACGTGGTCGACGAGCGCGGCATCCTCCCTGCGCTCGATCTCACGCGGCGCGGCTGGGGCGCGCGCGGTTTGCGGATGGACCTCGCGTTCGCGCCCGACGGCTCGCTCCTCCTCGCGCGGCGCGCGCGGCACGACGTCGTATTGGAGCGCTTCGTCCTCTCCGACGAAGGCCAGGGCGAACCGGAGTGGGAGCCGATGCCGAAGGCGGTCGGCGAGACGAAGGGCCGCGCGCCGGACGAGGTCCGCATCGACGGCCGGTTCGCGCCGGTGTTGCGCGGGACGCGCGTCGCGTACGGCGACGTCCACATGCACTCGGGCGTCAGCGATGGCACGGGCCCGCCGGACGAGATCTACGCGCGCGCGTGGGCGCGGGGCCTCGACTTCGCCGTCCTCACGGATCACGACTACGTCGTCGGCGCGCGGATGATGTTGTCGGAGCACGACGAGAACCAGTGGCTCACGGACGTGTTCGACGCGCGCCCCGACTTCGTCGCGCTGCACGGATACGAGTGGACGACGCTCCCGGTCCCGCGCGGCTCGGGGCACAAGAACGTCTACTTCCGCAGTCACGGGCCGTCGCCGCTGATCGGCTCGCGGGGGCGCGCGCCGCGCACGCGCGCGCTGCAGCGCGCGCTCTCCGACGAACACGCGTTCACGGCGCCGCACCACACGGGGTGGACGGGGACGGACTGGGCGGAGGCGGATCCGCGCATCCAACGGCACCTCGAGATCGTTTCGGTCCACGGCGCGTTCGAGGATCCGAAGACCCAGCCCATCCCGACCCGCGCGGCGAAGCGCGGCATGTTCGCGGTCGACGGGCTCAAGCGCGGGAACCGCTTCGGCTTCATCGGGGGCTCGGACGCGCACGGGATCCTCTGGCACCACGGGGTGGGGCGCCGCATGGATCCTTGGGGTCACGGGCTCACCGGCGTGATCGTCGAGCGCAACGAGCGGCCTCAGGTCTGGGACGCGTTGTACGCGCGACGGACGTTCGCGACGTCGGGTGCGCGCATGTGGATCTTGACCGCGATCGAAGGCGCGGTGCTCGGTGGACTGGTGGAGAAGAAGCAGCCGATCACGCTCCGCTGGCAGGGCGCGGGGACGATGCCGCTGACGGAGCTGTCGGTCGTGCGGGACGGCGTGCCGGTCCACGTGGAGGCGCTCGACGCGAAGTCGACGCGCGGTTCGTGGGAGGACACGAACGTGAAGCCGGGACGGCACAGCTATTTCGTTCGGATCATCCAGGGGGAGGGGATCGAGAAGACGGACGTGGCGTGGTCCAGTCCGATCTTCGTGGTGGTGCCGCCGTGAAGCGCTGGCTCGCTCCGCTCGCGCTCGTGGTGTGGGGCGCGTGCGACGATCCGGTCGACGAGCTCGATCCGCCGGAGCTCGAGGGCGCTCAGTCGACGCAGGTCTTCCGGCCGGAGTCCCCCCCGCCCGACGACGCGCCGCTCAGGATTCGTCACCACAAGATTCGTTCGCTCGTCGACGACGCCGCGCGCATCGAGGTGCGTCAGTACGGGCTCGTCATCGACATGGGGACGCCGGACCAGCACAAGTTCCTGCCGCCGTGGCAGGGCGGCGCGATCGGTGAAGTGAAGCGCGACGGCGCGCGCGCGATCGCGGAGGTCGACGCGGAGGTCGCGTACAAGATCGACGTCCGCGATCACCCGGTGGGTCACGTGTTGGTCCGCGCGAAGGCCGCGAAGGGCAGGCAGACGCTGCTGTTGTACCTCGACGGGAAGTACGTCGGCGCGCGCACGCTGACGTCGAAGTGGGAGACCGAGCGCTTCACACTCGACGACGAGCTGCGGCCCGGCTTCCACGACGTGCGCCTCGCGCTGCGCGGCGGCTCGAGACATCGGATGTGGCTCGATTGGGTGTACTTCCGCGCGGACGACGAGAAGGCGCCGTGGGAGCCGCAGCTCGACAAGGTGGCGGTGCGTCGGCACGGGACGCCGGAGCGCGCGCTCGTCGGCGACCCACCGCGGACGTACTCGCTGTGGACGGAGGTCCCCGAGGATGGCTCGCTGATCTTCGACTACGCGAGTGACGGTGAGACGACGTTCCGCATCTCGGTCAACGCGGACCGCGCGAAGGAAGTGCGCGTCTTCGAGGAGTCCGGGAAGCCGACGTACACGCAGGCGAAGGTCGATCTGAAGAAGTGGGCCGGCGAGTTGGTGCGCCTCGAGTTCGTGACGCGAGGGAAGGGCACGGCGTCGTGGGGCGACCCGTGGATCGCGCGCCCCGGGCGTCCGCCGCGCGCGCGTGACGTGACGGCGCCGCCGCCGCGCGGCGTGATCGTGTTGGTGATCGACACGATCCGGCAGGACGCGTTTCCGACCTTCCGCCCGGACAGTCGCGTTCAGATGCCGGCCTACGACGCACTCGCGAAGGAGTCGTTGGTGTTCGAGAACGCGTACACGACGGCGCCGTGGACGAAGCCTTCGGTCGCGTCGATCCTCACGGGGCTCTATCCGTCGTCGCACGGCGCGCAGTCGGAGGAGGCGAAGCTCACTTCGAAGCTGACGCTCCTGTCGGAGGTGTTGAAGGCGAGCGGTTTCAAGACGGGGCTGTTCTCTGCGAACGGCTACGTGTCCGACTACTTCGGCTTCACGCAGGGCTGGGACGACTACGTGAACTTCCCGCGCAACAAGGAGCGCACACAGGCGGACAACGTCTACGCGCGCGCCTTGGAGTGGGTGAAGTCGGTGCCGGCGGGGCAGCGCTTCTTCCTATACGTGCAGACGGTGGATCCGCACGTGCCCTACCAGACGCCGGGGCGGCACCTCTCGAAGTACTTGAAGGAGCGCTACGACGGCTACCTCGGGTCGGCGGTCACGGGTGAGGAGCTCGCGGACTACAACGAGGGCAAGACGAAGATGTCGTCGGCGGACAGGTCGTACTTGGCCGCGATGTACGACGCGGAGCTGTCGTACCACGACGAGTACATGGGCAAGTTCGTGGAGGACTTGCGGCACTTCGATCTGTTGGACGACACGTTGTTGGTCGTGACCAACGATCACGGCGAGGAGATCTTCGATCACGGCAAGTTGGATCACGGGCAGTCGCTGTACGACGAGCTGATCCGCGCTCCGATGTTGATCCGGCACCCGCAGCTCGTCGGCGTGGGGCGCCACGCTCCGCCGGTGAGCAACGTGGATCTCGCGCCGACGATCTACGACGCGATGGACGTCCGCCCGCCCGCGGATCTGCAGGGGCGTTCGCTGTTGCCGGCGGCGCAGGGTGGCGTCGCGCCGTCCCCCGCGTTCGCGGTGTCGGAGCGCCAGGACCTCCAACGCTCGATCCGCTTCGGCCCGTACAAGTTGATCGTGTCGTCCGAGGGCGACACCGAGCTGTACGACCTGAGGAAGGACCGCGGCGAGCGCCGAAACCTCGCGCGCTACCGCCCCGTCGCCCTGCGCGCCTGCGAGACGCATCTGTTCGAAGCCCTCCGCGTCCCCCGCGCGCTGGAGCGCCCGAACGGGATGGCGGCGGTGGTGCGGTACGAGGCGGAGGAGGCGAAGATCGATCGGGACCTGATGGAGCACCTGCAGGCGTTGGGGTACTTCAACGACTGAAGATGGTGGAGCGGGTTCACGCGGATGAGTTGCTGATCGAGCGGAGCGGCGCGTACCAGGACGCGCTCCGTCGGGCGGTGCTCGAGCTTGGCATCTGGATCTCGCCGAAGATCTACGTCGTCCGTCCGCACCTGGTCCCGTTCGCGGTGCGCGATGGCTCGGCGCGCTCGAAGGCGAACAAGGAGAAGCAGGAGTTGTGGGGGACGCCGAACGCCCAGGGCTTCTTTCGCGACGACAACAGCCTCGTGAAGAACTGGGTGAAGTCGCTCGACATCGAGGGCCCGAATTTGATCTATCGAGGCCGTCGCATCGGTAATGGCTTCGTCGCCTGCCACGTTTGGCGAGGGGTCGAGGGCGACCAGCACCTGCACGGCGACCCGCTGCTCAATAGCTTCGTCCCGAACCTGGTCTGGCTCCCGAGCGAGCTCGCGCGGCTGTCGGATCGAACCGGCGGTTACGTGCAGCGCGTGCTCCAGGTCTTAGCGCGGCGGATCTACGGAGCCGTCCCGATCCCTCCTGAGCTCACCAAGTATGTCCACGATTCGTGGGTTCGGCTCCCTTCGCCCGCCGAGCCGCCCGAAGTCGAGGACGCCGCGCTGCACTACTTCGCGTACGACGCGAAGGCGATGCGGCGACAAGACGCGTCGCTGCGGAGCGTGTTTGACGGCATCGCGCTGGTGCGCGACGGCGACGCGCCGCAGAAGGTCTATTCGAAGCGCTACGGGCTCGGCCTCGCAGAGCTCGATCGCTCCACGCTCGATGCGCTCCTCGATTTCCTGCGCCCCTACCTCGGTCCCGGGGGCGGGTGAGCGAACGACGCAGGCGCGCCCCCAAGACTGGGTCGATTGACCCGGGGCTGCCGGCTTCAGCCACCGCGTGCATGCTGAACCCAACACATCCCGCGGCCTGAATCCGCCAGCTCCGGGCGATCTCACCCCGGCACGGGCCGTGCAGAAACGGGCCACATGTCCCGCGCTGCCACGGCACCGATCGACCTCCTCCTCAACGCGCTCCGCAAGGGCGCCGACGGGCGCTACGAGCTGCCCCGCGGGGCCGAGCAGCGGCTCGATCGCGGGTGGACGCCGCTCGCGAAGCGGCCCAACGCGAAGGCCGGGTTCGCCCGCGTGCTGAAGCTCGTGGTCGCGTTGGAGAAGAAGTTCGATGCGGCGGCCGTCGCGAAGCGGATCATCGGCGTCCTCAAGCGCAACCCGGCGACGCTCAAGGTCCTGCAGGCGCTCCGCGCCGCGTTCGGGGAGAACCTCCCGCGCGGCCTCGAGTGGCTCGGCCGCACCGCCGTGAAGGCCGCGCCCCGCTTCGGGCAGTCCGCCCCGAAGGGGACCGCGAAGGTCTCCGAGTTCCTCGACGTCGGGGTGCAGCCGCCGCCCGGCGTCGTCGCGCGCCGCCGCGCCGCCGCGACCGCGCGCCCCGAGGCGCCGCGCAAGAAGGTCGCGCCTGCGCGCCGCTCGTTCTCGGTGGGCTGAGCCCGGCCCCCCAAACTGCACCGCACCGCACCCGCACCAAAAGAAGAAGGACAAGCCATGGTCACCGAAATCAACGCAACCCGCCCCGTCGCTCGCCCCGAAGGCATCGGCCTCGACCTCTCCGATCGCAGGGAGCTCCTCGACGCGACCGGCGCCGTCGGCGACGCCGACGTCAGCGCGCTCCTCGATCGCGAAGGCGTCGACGGCGACACCGTCGAGATTCCGCAGAACCCCGCCTTCGACAACATCCGCGACGGCACCCACGTCCTCATGCGCGGCCACACCGGCGACACCGTCCGCGCCGCGCAGGAACACCTCATCGAGCTCGGCATCCTCGACCCCGAGTCGGATCCGCTGCAGCAGGCCGACGGCATCTTCGGCGCTCAGACCGAGGCCGCCGTTCGCCGCTTCCAGGAGCAGCAGGGCCTCGAGAAGATCGACGGCATCATCGGCGAAGAGACGATCGGCGCCCTCGAAGCCGCGGCCGCCGAGCGCGCCGCCCGCCGCCCCGACATCCCGACGACCCTCGAAGAGCGCGAAGAGGCGCGCGTGGAGATCGTCACCGACATCGCCGACTCGCTCGGCGTCGTCGAGCCCGGCGCGGACGGCCCCGGCGTCGAACTCACGCCCGAAGCCCCCGCCCCGGACATCGCGGACGCCCCCGTGGCGCCGGTCCTCGACCCGAACGCCGTCGCCCCGGCGGACACCGCGCTCGACAGCCTCCAGGCCGCGATTCGCCCCGGCGACCCCCACGTGGAGCCCGCGGTGCTCGAAGCGGTCGGCGGCCCCGACGGACTCGCCGCCGGCATCGACAACGTGCTCGACGCCGAGCTCGTCCCGGAGCGCTACGACGACGCGATGGAGCTCGTGGAGCACGAGCTCGTCACGCCCGACCCGGCTCCGGACGCGCCCGTCGACCCGGCGCGTATCGAGGACTACCAGGCCACGCTGCGCACCACGCGCTACCTCGCGCAGACCACGTTCGGCGGCGCGAGCCCCGAGGTGAAGGGCAACCTCGACACTCTGCTCGTCAACGCGAGCGACGCCGAGCTCGACGCGCTCTTCGCCGCCGACCCGAACCTCGTCCGCGAGACCGTCGGGGCCCTCGCGCGCTTCGATCCGGCGTACGCCTCGACCGTCGGCCGCTACTTCGGTATCGAAGAGTAGCCTTCAGCCTTCAGCGTTCAGCCGCCAGCCGGCAGCCTCGGTGCGAGCGCTTCGGCGATGGCGATCTTCCTCTGGCGTCACCAATCGCGTCCGCCGGGTTGTAGGGCCCGGCGATGCGACGCTCCGCGTTCCTCGTCGTCCTCCTGTCCGTGGTCTCCGCCCCCGCGCTGGGGTCGGAGGCCGACCGCCTCCGCCGTCACTTCGACGCCGCGCGCGCTTACCTCGCCGAGCGCGACCTCTCCACACTCACCGACGCCCAACGCGCCCGCCGCGCCGCGCGCCTCGCCGATCTCGAGGCCTACGTGGCGCGCGGCGTCTTCCCGAAGAACACCGACTTCGAGGCGCAGCGCGCGCCGTACTTCGTCGACGACGAGGGCACGCGCTGCGCGATGGCGCACCTGCTCGAGACCTCCGGTGAACCGGCGCTCGTCGAGCGCGTCGCAAACTCCGCGAACAACGCGTACGTGTACGAACTCGCCGAGGACCCCGAGCTCGCGGCGTGGCTCGACCACAACGGCCTCACCGTCGACGAGGCCGCGATGATCCAACCGACCTACGGCCCCGTCTGCAACGCCTACTCGGAGTGCGTGTGTCAGCGCAGCGACGGGAGCTTCGGGTGGGGGCGCCCCTACGCGGTGCTGCACGTGCGCGTCGACGACGCGCGCGTCTTCAGCGTGCATGTGCTCGGGCACGCGGGCGAATCGATCGGCGTGCAGGTCGGCGAGACGATCGAGGTCGACGAACACCTCGTGTTCATGAAGGACAACGGCGACGAGATCCTCATCGGCTACTACGACCTCGACTGGCAGTCGGGTCTCGGTGACGTCGTCGACGGCGAGCTCGTGGCGTGCCCGTACCTCGACGACGAATCGCTCCGCCTCGACGTCGACGTCGCGATGGAGGCGATCGTCGCAGACGACTGTGCGGAGCGGGTCGTCGCCGCGAGCGACGCGTTCGCGGGGGACTACGGCCCCGACTGCGGCTGCCTGTGCACCGACACGGTGCGGACTCACGCACCCCCGACCGCGCTCTTCGCGTTGCTCGGCGTGCTGCTCCTGCGCCGACGTCAGGCGCGCTGACGGTACAGCGCGGGCTCGACTACGGCCTTCATCGCGTCGGCCTTGTCCGCGCGCCCGAGGAACTCCGCGACGCGCGCGATCTGCTTGTCCGGATCCGTCATCAGCCGGTTGTAGTTCACGAACAGCGCCTCGACATCGTCGCGCGCCGCGATGAACGCTTCGACCTCGCCGACGTGCAGGATGAAGTTGCGTTTCATCTCGGCGTCGTCGAACGACTCGTCCTCGCCGCGTCGGTCGAGCATCTTCTTCTGCGAGCGGAGGATCTCGTCGAGGTTCCGCCGCATGAAGACCACGCGGTAGCGGTGCCCGGTGGGGAGCATCATCATCAGCCGCGAGATGATCTTCACGGCCTTGCCCTCGCAGTCGGGGAGCCACGCGGTGTCGTCCGGCAGCTTCTTCACGCGCTCGAACTCGTAGTAGCCGCGCGGGTTGTCTTCGTCCGCGACGCGCTCGCCGTCGGAGACGACGGCGAGGCCCGCGGCCTCCAGCATCCGCATCATCAAAGACGTGCCCGAGCGGGGCAGGCCGCTCACCACATGGATCGGTTCGCTCATCGGTCTCTCCTCAAATCTCGGCGCGCAGGGGGCGCCGTAACATCAGCGCGGCGATCGCGGACCCGAACAACCAGATCGCCCACCACGGCACGGCGAGCCACGCGTCTTCGCGCGACCCGTGATCGAGCCACATGCGTTGCACGAGCCCGTCGGGATCGAGCGCGGCCTCCGCCGAGGGCGCCCACGCGTTCGCGATCCCGGCCGCGCGCTCCACGCTCACCGGTCCGTCCTCGGTGGCCACGATCGTCTTCTCGAACGTCGCGTCGCCCACGGACACGCGCGCGACGTGGCGCCCCTCGGACGCCACCTTCAGTCGGTAGTACAGGCGCCCCTCGCGCTCCGCGATGATCGGCCCGAGGTCGAGCTCCAGCCCCTCGTCGAGCTCCAGCTTCGCGCCCTCGGCCATCGTGAAGTCGCTGAGCTGGACGGCGAGCGTCACGCGATCGCCCGCGCGCTTCGGTTCGTAGCCGTGGCGCAGCTCGAGGTGCAGGTACACGAGGCCGAGCGGCACCGACAGTACCAACAGCCCCGGCAAGGTCTGCGCCGTGTACAGGAAGCTCCACATCACGAGCCGCACTTGCGCGCGCGCGACGCGCAGCGGCTCGTCGAGGAACAAGCGCATCTCGTACACCGCGGCGACCATGCGCTGCCGCGCGCGCACGAGCGCGGTCTGGTTCGTGGTGAGCTTGACCACCCACAGCGCGACACCGCCGGTGACGATCGTGATGATGAGCAGCGCGACCGGCTCGGGGAGCCAATCGAGCGGGAGCATCGTCCACTCGGTCACGGTATGCACGGCGC
>JAUHYN010000213.1 GCA_030426505.1 bacterium
TTCCTTTGAACACAATACCGCCCACTTTTCAGAGGTCGGCGGCTTGGCCCGGTTCAAGGAATGGCTGCATCAACGGAAATCCATTTTCACCAGCAATGGGAGCGACAAGACAAACGGACTCGACAAACCCAAAGGGCTGCTGCTGCTCGGCGTACAGGGCAGCGGTAAGAGTCTGGCGGCAAAAGCAGTCGACGGCACCTGGGGCATCCCGCTGCTGCGGCTCGACTTCGGGGCGCTGTACAACAAATATTTCGGTGAAACCGAACGCCGCACCCGCGAAGCACTGAAGATGGCCGAAACCATGGCCCCTTGCGTGTTGTGGCTCGACGAAATTGAAAAAGGCATCGCCTCAGACAACTCCGACAACGGCACGTCTCGTCGCCTGCTCGGCACCCTGCTCACATGGATGGCAGAACGCGACTCAGCCGTCTTCATCGTCGCCACCGCCAACGACATTCAGGCACTGCCTCCAGAGCTGTTGCGCAAAGGCCGGCTCGACGAGATTTTCTTTGTCGATTTACCCGATGCCCAGACCCGGCACGACATTTTCATCATACATCTCACGAAGCGCAACCTGAAGCCGGAAGACTTCGATCTCCCCCGGCTCACCGAAGTGGCTGATGATCTTGCACGTCCCGCCGAGGACGCGTGAGGCCCCGACCTTCGCCGCCGTACGATCCGCCGCCTCGACGCCGTTGAGGAGCGGCACCACGATCGTCTCGGGCCCGAGGAGCGGATCGATCTTCGCGAGGGCGTCGTCGAGCTGCCACGTCTTCACCGCGAGCAGCACCACGTCGACCCCGCCGATCGCGGCCGGATCGTCCGAGGCCTCGACCGGCGCGACGAGCGCGTCGCCGAGCGGGCTGACGATCCTGAGCCCTCGATCCTGGATCGCCTCCAGGTGTTTCCCGCGCGCGACGAACGCGACCGGCGTCCCTGCCTGCGCGAGCCGGCCGCCGAAGTACCCACCGACGCCGCCCGCGCCGAAGACCGCGATCTTCATCTCGTCGCGATGGTAAGCGATCGCGCTTGCCGCGCGGTCGACGGTATCGCTTCCCTTTCCGGAGAGCCGGCCACACACTCCGCGCCGTGGGTCGTGGTCGTCCACCGCCAGAGTTCCTCGCCGCCGCGCGCTCGCACGCGGCGTATCCGCCGAAGATCCTCGAGTCGCGCGACGGGCTCCTCGTCTGCGACAAACCCGCAGGGCTCGCGAGCACCGGGCGTGACCTGAAGGACCCGAACTGCCTCCAGGGCCACCTCATGGCGCGCAAGGAGCGCTCGGTCTGGGCGATCCACCAACTCGATCGCGACACGAGCGGCCTCAACCTCTTCGTGATCCGCCGCGCGCTCGTCGACACCTGGGCGCAGTCGCTCAAAGCCGGCACGAAGACGTACCTCGCCGTCGTCACCGGCGCGTGGGAACACGGCGAAGACGTCATCACGGCGCCGATCGAACGCGTCGACGGTCAGCCGCAGGTCGTCGAAGAGGGTCGCCCCACGCGCACCAAGGTCACGCCGCTCGCCGCGAGCCCCGGCGCGAGCCTGCTGTCCGTCGAGATCGAGACCGGCCGCACCCACCAAGTCCGCCTCCACCTCGCGCACCGCGGCCACCCGGTCTGGGGCGATCGTCGCTACGGCGAAGCCGCCGAGGAGCGCCAACTCCTCCACGCATGGCGCGTGACCTGCGACGACCGCACCTGGGAGTCGCCGGTGCCGAAGGACCTCCGCGCGTTCCTGCGCGCGCGGACGTGGAGCCCGGAAGGCGCGGTCGAGCCGCTCCTCGTCTGATCAGGGCGCTGCGGCCATGAGCGCGCGCCACAGCTGGTTGTCGAACGACGAGCTCGCCATGGTCGGCTCGCCCGCGGGCCCGCCGTGGCGGACGACCACGAGCTCGAGGCTCGGCACGACATAGATCTTCTTGTCGCCCGCGCCGAGCGCCGCGAAGAGATCCGCAGGCGCGTCCGGCATGAGCGGCCCCGGCCCGCCGCGCGCCGGATTGCCCGGGAGGAGATAGGCGTCCTGCCCGTTGAGCCACCACAGGTGACCGTAGGCCGGATTCAGATCCTGTGAGGACGTGATGGCCTCCGTCAGGATGGCCGGCTCCGTGACGAGCGCGGTCCCGTCCCACGCCCCGCCGGCGAGGATCAACAGACCGAAGCGCGCCATGTCGCGCGCGGACATCGCCATTCGCGTGGGCGTCCAACGCGTGTCGCGGAGCGCGATCGGGCCTTCGAGGCGCGCCGCGGAGAAAGCGTCGCGCGTCACGCCGGAGGCGGCTTCGATCACCGCGAACAATACGTAGTACGCGGGCGTGTTGTAGTACCAAGTCGCGCCGGGCGCGGTGACGAAGCCGAGTTGATCGTCGAGCCCGCTGGTCATCGTGAGCAGGTGACGGACGGTGATGGCCGCTTCCTCGGAGGCCGACGCCTGGCTCCACCCCGCGCCGAGGTGCGAGGTCACGTTGTCGTCGAGATCGAGCGCGCCATCCTGAACGAGGAGGCCGATGAGGAACGCGACGACGCTCTTCGTCGCGGAGAAGATCGGTTGCGACGTGTGCAGGTCCCAACGGTTCGCGTAGCGCTCCGCGAGGATCCGCCCGCGGTGCAGGACGATGACCGCCGTGGAGTTGGCGGACGCGGCGTAGTCGAGCGCGGCTTCGAGCTGCACCGGGTCCCAGCCGACCGCGGACGGATCGATCCTCTCCCATTCATCCGTGGTGTCCGGCGGGAAGTAGAGGCCGGGCGGGATACCGCCGTCCCGAGGGCCCGCGTCCGGAGTACCGGCGTCGGATGAGCCCGCGTCGGATTCACCGGCGTCGAGGCGGCCCGCGTCCCGGACCCCGCCGGCGTCCCGCGCGGTCGCGCCGCCTCCGTCTCGCGTCGCGCCTGCGTCGCCGAGCGGCACGGGGTCGGTCGCGCCGCACCCCACCGCGACCCACGCGATCGCACCGCACAGCAGACCTCGGACGGGGGCGTGACGCATCGCTGTGGATTGGACCGGACCGGGGCCCCGAATGCGCCAAAAAAAAATCGTCACCGACGCCGAAGCGCCCGGCGCACGCTCGCGAGCGGCTCGGAGTCGAAGCCCTCGAACGACAGCGCCGATCCGGAGTCCGCGATGAGCGCCGCGACCTCGTCCGACACGCCCGCGAGGTGGAGGCGCCCGCCGCAGGCGCGGATGCGCGCGTCCACGCGCTCGAGCGCGAGGAGCCCGGCGACCCGCAGCGCGCGAGCGTGGGAGAGGTCGACCACGACGTACTCGGGACACGCGGGGATTCGGTCGAGGACGAGGCGCTCGAACGCGCCGGCCGCGGCGAAGTAGACGTCGCCGCTGACTTCGAGGACGACGACGGGCCCGGCCTCCGGTTGCTCCACCGGGACGAAGCGATCCCCCCGCGGCTCGAGGAGCTGCACCCTCGGGCGCCGGCTCGACGCGAGGAACTGCCCGACGCCGAACGCGACGCCGATGAACACCGCCCACTCGAGCGGGAGCGTGAGCGTCGCGACGAACGTCACCACCATGAGGTTTCGCGAGACCGGGCTCGCGCGCCACACGCGCTCGATGCGTCGGCGGTCGAGCATGCGCGCCGCCGTCACGAACAGCACGCCGGCGAGGCTCGCCATCGGGAGCGCAGCGACGAGCGGCGCGGCGAAGAAGAGCATCGGCACCACCAACAGCGCGGCGACCGCGGCCGCGACGCGCGTGCGCGCGCCGCCCAGTTCGAGCAGCGCCGACCGCGTGAGACTCGCCGAGGCCGGGAACGCGCTCGTGAAGGCGCCGACCACGTTGGCCGCGCCCTGCGCGAAGATCTCGCGACGCATGTCCGGCTGCGCGCCGCCGCGACGCGCCGAGACCGCGAGCTCCATCGTCCCGAGCAACGCGATAGCGGCAGCGGGTCCGATGAACGCGCGGATCAGCGCCGGGTCGAGGGAGGGGAGCGCGCCCGGCGGCCAGCCGGTCGGGACCGGCGCGCGATCCGCGACGACCGGCAGCCCCACAGCGGCGTCGAGGTCGAAGAGGAAGGCGACGGCGGTCGCGGCCGCGACGGCGACGAGCGCGCCGGGGGAGGTCTCGCGCACGCGCCGCCCGAGGACGACGATCGCGACCGTCGCGAGCGTCGTGACCGCCGCCGGCCACGCGACCTCGCCGAGCCGCGCGAACACCGCCGAGACCTCGTGGGCCGCGTCGGCCGCGCGCACCCCGGACAGGCCGAGCGCCTCGTCGAGCTGCATCAACGCGATGAGGAGCCCCGCGCCGGCGGTGAAGCCGGTGAGGACCGACTCGGGGATGAAGTCGACGAGCGAAGCGCCGCCCGCGAGCGCGGCGAGGATGCGCGTGGCGCCGGCCATGAGCGTGAGCGTGGCGAGGGCGGCGAGCCCGTCCTCGGCGAGGAGGCCGTTGTCGCCGAGGAACGGCCCGAGCGCCGCGAGGATCAGGAGGCCCGTCGTGTTCGTGGGGCCGGTGACGATGTGCGGGCTCTTCCCCACGAGCGCCGCGACCAACCCCGGCACGGCCGCCGTCGCGAGGCCGTACGCGGGCGGGAGCCCCGACATGATCGCGTAGGCGAGGCACTGCGGCAGCCCGACCAGCGCGACGGTCAGCGCCGCGAGGAGATCGGATCGAAGCCCTGTGGTGCGTGGGGGAGCCGAGGCCATGACAGGTCGTCGCGCGGCCGTCCGCGCGACACGTCGCGCACAGATGGCAACGTGGATGCCAGGCGAGAAACACCGCGCCGCCCGGTGCGAAACGCTCCAGACGTCGCGATTGGTTTCGCTCCGTTGAAACGTCGCGCGGCGCGGCGACGTGCGCGCCGCGCCGCGCGGATTGCAGGTCTTGGCTGTCGCGTGTCACGCGCGCGAGCCGAATCCCCTGTGCATGTGCAGGAGATCCGAACGACCACCATCGGCCGACACCCGCGCGCCTGTGCGCGCCGGGCGCCTAGCAGGCGCGCGCAGTCGGTTGTCATGATGAACCCTCGGAGCCAGCCCCGCACGTGTCGACTTCATCCCCCGAGAGTTCACTCCTTCAGATGGATTGGAGCGGCGCCTTGTTCGGCGACGAACCCGAGGAGCCGACGCCGCTCGCGAAGACGCCGATACCCGCGCCTCCGATCACAGAGGTGACGCCCGAGCCGATCGTCGCGGCCGAAGCTGCGGAGGTCGATGAACCGCACGCGCCGATCGTCGACGTCGCGCGCTCGCTCGTCGAGACGTTCACCGCGGATGTGATGCCCCAGCCCGAAGGCGAGGACGCGATCGAAGTCGACGACGACGCGTTCGAGCTGGCGGAGGCCGGCGAGGAAGAGGCGATCGAAGTCGCGGTCGTCGACGACGAAGACGTGGAGCCGATGGACGCGCTCGAAGCGCCTGCGCCGTCGCACGAGTACACGTCTGCGCCGGACTTCACGGACGAGGAGCTCGCGCTGCTCGAGCTGACGCCGTCGCGGGACCTCCCGGCGGCGGAGTGTACGCCGTGGGGGGACGACGACGCGGAGGAAGTCGCTTCGTCGCACGATCACACGCCGACCGAAGCGTTCGCGGACGCGCGGGACATCGCTTCGGCGCCGGACTTCGCGCCGGTCGCGATCGCGTCGTCGCAGGACATCGCGCCGGTGGCGTCGCAGGACGTCGCGCCGGTGGCCGAGCACGTGTCCTCGCAGGACCTCGTGCTCGACGCGGCGCCTCTCTCGACCGAGAGCATCGAGATCACGCCAGCCTCCGACTCGCCGGTGGCGTCGATCGAGATCACGCCCGCGCCCGAAGCGGCCGAGCCCGCTGCGCTCGCTTCGATCGATCTCGCGCCCCGAGAGCCCGGCGTGCCCGCGTTCGTGTCGTGGGCGGACGACTCGAGCCCCGAGGTCGAGGTCGGTGCCGCACCGTTGGTGACGCCGACGCCCACCGACGCGCTCGATCCGATCTCCGCGTTCGACGCAACGTTCTCCGAAGAGGCCGCGTCCATTCCGCCGCCGCTCCCGCACCTGCGCGAGGCCAAGCCGATCCCCACGATCGAAGATCTCGAGCTCCCGCCGCCGTTGCCGCCGTACGAGCGCGCATCGACCCCCGAAGATCCGTCGCTGCGTTACCGCGTGCGCGTCGCGCCCGAGCGCGGCCCGCGCTCCAAGGGTGTCATCGGCATCGACCTCGGCACGACCTACTCCTGCGCCGCGATCGTCGAAGACGGGCGCGCACGCATGCTCGCTTCCCGCCAGGGCGGCCCGACGATCGCGTCGGTCGTCCGCTACGCCGAAGACGGGCGCACCGTCGTCGGCACCACCGCGGCGCGCAGCGCAGCGCGCCACCCCGAGCGGACGATCCTCGGATCCAAGCGCTTGATGGGCCGCGCGTTCACGTCGCCGGTCGTGCAGGACGTCCAACACCACTTCGCCTACGACGTCGTCCCCGGGCGCGAAGGCGAAGCCGCGATCCGCGTGCAAGACGAAGTCATCGCGCTGGAAGACGTCGCCGCGTCGATCCTCGAAGAGATCCGCGAAGCCGCCGCGCTCCAGCTCGAAGAGTCCGTCAACCGCGCCGTCATCACCTGCCCCGCGCACTTCACCGAGCCGCAGCGCGAGGCCGTGCGCCGCGCCGGCGAACTCGCCGGCTTCTACGTGGAGCGCGTGCTCAACGAGCCGACCGCCGCCGCGCTGAACTACGCCGCGGACCACCACGTGGAGCGGCGCCGCATCGTCGTCTACGACCTCGGCGGCGGCACGTTCGACGTCTCCGTCCTCGAAGTCGACGGCGACGTGTTCGAGGTCCTCGCCACGGGCGGCGACAGCTTCCTCGGCGGCCTCGACTTCGACGCGTGCATCGTCGAGATGCTCAGCGAGGCGCTCCTCGAGCAGGAACACCTCGACGCCCGCGAAGACCCCGCCGCCGTCGCGAAGCTGTTCGAGTTCGCCGAGCGCGCGAAGCGCGACCTCTCCGAACGCACCAGCACGATCGTCCAGATCGATCACCTCGTGGTGCAGCCGTACGCGGCGCGATCGATCTCCGTCGGGCTCCGCCGCGTCACCGTCGAGCGCGCCTTCGCGCCGCTCGTCGCGCAGACGCTCGAGATCGTCGAGGACACCGTCAGTCGCGCCGGCCTGACGCTGAACGAGATCGACGACATCGTGCTCGTCGGCGGCCAGTCGCGCGCCCCGATCGTCCGCCAACACGTCGAGGCCCTCTTCGGCCGACCGCCGCTCGCGCGCGTGGATCCGGAGGAAGCCGTCGCGCTCGGCGCCGCGCGCTTCGCGGCGAGCCTCGACACCATCGACGACATCATCCTGATCGACGCGCTGCCGCTCTCGATCGGCGTCGGGCTCCCGGGCGGGCGGTTCAAGCCGCTGTTGTCCCGCGACGCACGGCTGCCGGCGAGCCGTACGTACCACGTGCGCACCACGCGCGATGATCAGGCCGACTACGAGATCGCGCTCTTCCAGGGCGAGTCGGATCGCGTGGAGGACAACGAGCCGCTCGGCATCCTCACGCTCTCCGATCTCCCGAAGGGTCCGCGCGGCACCGTGAAGATCGAGGTCACGCTCGCGGTCGACGCCGAGAGCGTCCTCGAGGTGCGCGCGTGCGAGCCGTCGTCCGGTCAGCTCGTTTCGGCACGCATGGTGACGAAGGGGACCGCGGAGGAGCTCCGCGTCCGGCTCGGCCTCCCGGCGCAGCCGACGCACGAAGAGATCGAGCGCCGCCGCGCCAAGAAGCTCAATCGCCCGAAGAAGGTGTGGCGCTGGATCACCGGCCTGTTCCGGCGCGAGCGCTGACCGTCACGGCGGCGGGCAGTGCGCCCCCGCCTCCAACCACGCTGCGACCAACGCCCCCGCGGTCTCCTGATCGCCGGGCGCCGGTTCGAGGTGCGCCGGCGGATCCCAGCCGTACGCGACCAGCGGATCCTCGGCCATGTGCTTCACGAGGGCGTCGTGATCGAGGCCGCCGTTGCGCGCGGGATCCTTCACCTGCGCGCAGATCGCTCCGAGCGACTTGCCCGCCCACGCCATCGACGCCGGCGCGAGGTGCCAGTGCGGGTTCCCGGGGACGTTCTCGAAGTTCGTCTCGCCGTGGCACGACGCGCAGACGAGTCCCGGCACGCCGTGGCCGTCCGCGCCGCGGACGACGTGCGGTTGGTGCGGCAGGCCCGCCTCGCCTTGCAGCGGGCGATCCGTCGACGGGTGGCAGTTCATGCACCGCGGGTGCGTGAGGATCTTGCCGACCTCCGCGAAGATCGCGATCGCGCGCGCCTCGTCGTCCTCGATCGCCTGGAGCGACGCCAACGATCGCAACCCGGACGCGGGCGACGCCGTGACCGGCGCGGCCGGCGCGGCCGGCGGCGTGGCCTTCGTGCAACCGGCGGCCAGGATCAAGCCGAGCGCGAAGCGCCTCATGAGTCGTCCCCCGCCGCCGAGTGGATCGCGCGACGAATCCGCACGTACGTCGCGCACCGGCAGATGTTCCCGGCCATCGCCTGGTCGATCTGATCGTCGTTCGGCTTCGCGACCTCTTTCAACAACGCCACCGCCGTCATGATCTGCCCGGCCTGGCAGTAGCCACACTGCGGGACATCGATCGCCTCCCACGCGGTCCGCACCGCATCGGCCTCGGCGCCGGCGAGCCCCTCGATCGTGACCACGTCGCGCTCCGCGACCGACCCGACCGGCGTGACACACGCGCGCCGCGGCACGCCGTCCACGTGGACCGTGCAGGCCCCGCACTGCGCGACGCCGCAGCCGTACTTCGTCCCGGTCATCCCGAGGTGATCGCGGAGGACCCACAACAGCGGCGTGTCCTCGTCGACGTCGACCTCGCGCGCCTGACCATTGATCGACAACTTCATCGTCCGACCTCCTTCGCGATCCGATCACTCCGATCCGCAGCGAAGATCGGGAGCCGCCGTACGCGCGTCCCCGTCGCCGCGAAGATCGCGTTGGCCAACGCCGGCGCCGCCGGTGGTGTGCCGGGCTCCCCGACGCCGCCGGGTGGCGCGTCCGACTCCACGATCCGCACCTCCATCTTCCGCGGCGACTCGTTCATCCGCATCACGCGCCACGCCGGGAAGTTCGCCTGCACGACCTCCCCGCGCTTCGCGGTGATCTCGCCGAACAACGCGTTCGACAGCCCGAACAGCGTCCCGCCCTCGAGCTGCGCCTCGGCGTGTCGCGGGTTCACGACCGTGCCCGCGTCCATCACCGACCACACGCCCGGGATCGTGAGCCGCCCCTCGCCGTCGACCGCGACCTCCACGACCGTCGCCACGTACGTAACGAACGAGCGATGCACCGCGATGCCGAGCCCGTGCCCCTTCGGCAACTCGCGACCCCACTGCGCCATCTCGGCCGCGGTGCGCACGTACGTTTCGAGTGGCAAGAGTCCGATCTGCTTCACTTTTCGATCGTGCAGTCGATGGCGCTCGAGTTCGGCGGACGCGAGGCGCTGGTTTATCTCGAAGCACCCGCCAAGCTGGTCGCGGCCCCAGCCTTCTCGCTGCGTCCAGTCCCGCCTGGCGGACAGCTCGGCGGCCTCGCCGACAAGCAGGCGCGCCTCGCACAGGCCGCACAGCAGGAGCAGCAGCAACAATGAGCGTCGATCCCGCACTCGTCCGGCAGGCCGCCGACCTGCTCTGGGAGGCCGACCGCACGCGGACGCCGATCGCCCCGATCCGCGACCTGCTCGGCACGTCCACCGACATCGACGTCGGCTACGCCGTCCAGCAGGTCAACCACGACCGCTCGCTCGCCGAGGGCCGCCGGGTCTCGGGCCGCAAGATCGGAGTCACGTCCAAGGCGGTGCAGGCCCAGATCGGCGTCGACCAGCCCGACTTCGGCACGCTCTTCGCGGACACCGAGTACGGCGACGGGGTCGAGATCCCGTCGAGCCGGCTCATCCAGCCGCGGGCCGAGGCCGAGGTCGCGCTGGCCATCGGTCGCGAGCTGAACAACGCGCCGCACGGGTTCGCCGAGATCGTGCGCTCCGTCGAGTTCGCCCTGCCCTCGATCGAGG
>JAUHYN010001371.1 GCA_030426505.1 bacterium
CGCAGGGCCCGAGCCCCACGACGCGCACCAAGGGCCTCGCGCCCTCGCTCGAGCTCTACGTCAACGAGGCCGGCGGCCCGCGGCGCGCGGACGACGGCGTCCACCTCGGCGAGGGCGACGCGATCCAGTTCAAGTACCGCGCGGACGGACACGGCTACCTGTTCGTGCTGTCCGTGGACGACGCGGGCCGCGTCTCGCCGCTGTATCCGGACGCGCCGACCGAGAGCATCGCGGTGCAGCCGTCGGGCCTCAACGTGCTCGACGGGAGCATCATCCTCGACGACGTCGTGGGCCCGGAGCGCATCTTCGCGGTGTTCTCGAAGGCGCCGCTCACCTACGCGGAGCTCGAGGCGGCGGTCGAGACCAACCGCCGCGACGGGACGGACGTCACAGCCTTGCCGCAGCTCGGGCTCCAGCGCGACGATGTCTTCGAGACGAGTGTCCTGATCATCAAGGAGTGACTTGAGAGCCGCCGCACCCATCTTCGCCGCGCTCGTCGCGGCGTCCCTCGCGGGGAGCGCCGAAGCCGCGCAGGCGCGCCGATTCGCGCTGGTGGTGGGCAACAACGTCGGCGGCGCGGACACGGTCGACCTCCGGTACGCCGAGGACGACGCGAAGAAGATGAAGAGCGTGCTGTCGCAGATCGGCGGCTACCGCCCCGAGGACATCGTCACCCTCCTCGGCCGCAGCGCGGACGACGTCCTCCTCGCGGTGAGCGATCTCGAGAACCGCATCCGCGCCGCGAAGGCCGAAGGCCAACACACCACGCTGCTCCTCTACTACTCCGGACACGCGAAGGTCGGGGAGCTGTTCCTGGGGCCGTCGCGCCTCCCGATGAACCACCTCAAACAACAGATCACCGACTCCGCCGCCGACATCCGGATCGGCATCATCGACAGCTGCGAGTCCGGCGCGATCACCCGCGAGAAGGGGGGCCGCCGCGGGCCGTCGTTCCTGTTCGACAGCGACGACCGCGAAGCCGCGAAGGGCCTCATTCTGATCTCGTCGTCGAGTGAGAGCGAGTCGAGCCAAGAGAGCGACGAGCTCGGCGGCTCGTTCTTCACGCACTACCTCACGAGCGGCCTGCGCGGCGACGCCGACGAGTCCGGCGACCAGCGCGTCACGCTCGGCGAGGCGTACGTGTACACGTACCACCGCACGGTGAGCGTCACCGCGAACACGCGCTCCGGCACGCAGCACCCCACGTACAGCTACGACCTCGAGGGCCAGGGCGACATCGTGCTCACGGACCTGTCGAAGGGCACGACCGGCGTGATGTTCCCTCGCGACCTCGAGGGCACGTACATGATCTTCGATCGCGGGCGCGATCAGATCGCGGCGGAGATCGCGAAGACGTCCGGCGCGGAGCGGCGCCTCGCGCTGCCGGACGGAGAGTACGTCGTGAAGAAGCGGCTCACCGATCACCTCCGCATGGCGAACTTCTCCCTCGCGCGCGGCACCTACTACACGGTCGACGAGGGCGTGATGGAGAAGGTCGCGTTCGAGGACGACTACGCGAAGGGCCCGGCGATGCGCGCGCGCCTGTTCCGCGAGCAGGCGACCCGCGGGACCCTGAAGGGCATCGTCGTGTTCCAGAGCTTCCTCTCCGCGGACGCCCGCACCGACCTCGTCCCGCCCACGGCGCTGTTCGGAGCGAGCCTCGAGTTGGCGCCGCTGCTCGGCGCGCACATCGGGTTCGAGTTGTTGGTCGGCGGCGTGAGCGACCAGACGCTGACGCTGTCGGAGGTGTCGGTGCCGTACGACTTCTTCGAGACGCAGATGGCGGTGTCGCTGACGTGGCACCTGCCGCTGTCGATGTTCGATCTGTACGGCGGCGCGCGCCTGTCGGGGATGTACCTGCGCCGCAGCTTTCCGAAGGACGACGATCTCCAGGACTACACGCAGGACTTCTTCGGGATGAGCCCGGGCGTCGCGGCGGGCGCGGCGTTCTTCCCGGGGGACGATCGGGACTTCTCGATCGAGTTGGTCACGCGCGGCGGCTACCTGGCGTTCTCGGTGGAGAACCGCTCGCTGTTCTACG
>JAUHYN010001372.1 GCA_030426505.1 bacterium
AGCGCACGGCCGACATGAACGGCCGCAGCTTCCTGATCTACGACTTCGCGAACGTGCCGGCGGGGCTGGACCTCGAAATGACGATCGACGGCCTCCCCTCGCACGCGACCTGGCCGCGCCTGGCCGCGGGCGGCGCGGTGGTCCTCGTGCTGCTGTGGATGTTCCTGCAGCTCGGCGAGGGCCGGCGCCGAAAGAAGGAGCAGACGTTCGGGGCGATGTCGCCGCTCGCGCGCCGCGACCGGATCGTGAAGGCGATCGAGCTGCTCGAGCGCGACTACGAGCGCGAGGCCATCAAGGAGAAGAAGTACCAGCGCCGCTACGAAGAGCTCATGTCCGAGCTCGCCGCGGTGCTCCGCGAGATCGAGCTCGCGAACCTGGGCTCCGACGCGAGATGAACCGCGCCGAGGCGAGGAACGTCACGAAGATCTACGGAGCGCACCGCGCGCTCCACAAGGTGACGTTGGGCCTCACGCCCGGGCGCGTGACCGCGTTGATGGGGCCGAACGGCGCGGGCAAGACCACGCTCTTGTGGTTGTTCTCGACGCTGTCGACGCCCTCCTCCGGGACGATGCACTTCGGTGACCTGCCGCCCGAGCGGGCGAAGGAGGCGCGGGGGCGGATCGGGTTGCTGTCGCATGCGTCGCTCACGTACGGCGATCTGTCGGGCCTGGAGAACGTGATCTTCTTCGGCAAGCTGTACGGCGCGGAGCGCCCGGAGGAGTCGGCGCGCGCGCTGCTCGTGGAGTTCGGTCTCGAGGACGCGATGAACCGGCCCGCGAAGACCTACTCGCGCGGGATGACGCAGCGCCTCGGCCTCGCGCGGGCGCTGATCGGGCGCCCGAGGATCGTGCTGCTCGACGAGCCGTTCACCGGTCTCGACCGCGCGTCGACGCGGACGGTGATCGAGCGGATCGGAATCCTGCGGGATCAGGGCGCGATGGTGCTGATGATCTCGCACGACATGGAGACCACCGCGGAGCTCGCCGACGAGGTCGCGATCCTGCGGCGCGGGAAGCTCGTCCACCGGCACGAGGGCCGCCTCGACGCCCCCGGCCTGCGCGACAAGTACGCCGAGGTCGCGGAGGGCGCGGCGTGACGGAGGACGCGGCGGTGGCGGTGCCGGAGCGGAACGATCCCGGGATCGGGTCGGTCCTGAGGGGCGCGCTGTTCGTCGCGAAGAAGGACCTCCGCGTGGAGTGGCGCAGCAAGGAGATCCTGCTGACCACGAGCTACTTCGGGTTGTTCGTGGTGCTGGTCTTCTCGTTCTCGTTCGTGGCCGGCGCGGACAAGGAGAGCGTGGTGCCCGGGATCCTGTGGGTCGCGATCGCGTTCTCGGGCGCGCTCGGCCTGGGCCGCGTGTTCGAGCGGGAGAAGGAAGGCGACTGCATCCGCGCGCTGCTCCTCTCTCCGATCGCGCGCACGTCGATCTACCTCGGGAAGGTGCTCGGCGTGCTCGCGTTCATGGTCGGCGTGCAACTCGTGGTGCTGCCGGCGGTGTGGTTCTTCTTCAACCTGCGCCTGCCGACCGAGCACGTGATGTACCTGCTCGTGATCGTCGCGCTGGGGACGGTCGGCTACGCGATCGTGGGGACGCTCTTGGCCGCGATGCTCCTCCGCGCGCGCAGCAAGGACGTGCTCCTCGCGATCGTGTTGTACCCGTTGATCCTCCCGATGCTGATCATCGGGGTGCAGGCGACGGGGTTGTTGTTCGCGTCGGAGCTGCGGATGAGCGAGCTCCAGATCTACATGCGGGTCCTGGCGCTCTACGACGTGGTGTTCCTCGTCGCGAACCTCTGGATCTTCGAGCCGCTGTTGATGGACTGAGCCGTCACGAGCGAGAAAGGACGTCACCGATGGAAGAAGCGATTCGCACCGAGCTGTTCGACTCCAAGAAGGGCCTCCCGACGCCTCCGGTGTTGCTGCTGCTGTCGCTCGCGGCCGCCGGCGTCATCGCGGCCGCGGCGTGGATGGTGTTCTTCTACGCGCCGATCGAGCGCGAGATGGGGTTCGTGCAGAAGATCTTCTACTTCCACGTGCCGTC
>JAUHYN010000214.1 GCA_030426505.1 bacterium
GACTCGTCGTCGGGGTGCGCGACGAGCGCGAGGACGTCGGTCTTCGCGTCGCCCTGCATCGCGACCTCGGGCGTGGTGCGCGGCAGCGGGATCTTCGACGCGTCGATCTCGCCCGCCGCGAGCTGCGCGTGGGCCGCCTCCATCATCGCCACGTTCTCGGCGTGGTTCGACGCGACCGGCTGGGTGCCGAGCGGACCCGCGATCAGCGGCGTGGCGAACATCTCGAGGACGCGCGCGCGATCCACGCAGCTCGTCCGGTCGAGGTCGGCGATCGGCTCGGGGTACGTGCGCGCCTGCCCGGGCTTCTGCGCGAGGACGCGCGCGTAGTGGACCGGGTCCTTCGGGTCGCCCTTGTCGTGGTAGGCGACGAAGATGTCGGTCTTCACGACTTCGAGGCCGGCCGCCTTCAACATGCGGCGCACCGCCGAAGGCAGGTGGACGGTCGTGTTCTTCGAGAACGCGCGGTCCTGACGCGGGATGTACGTGAACGCGAAGCGGCCGCCCTCGGCGAGCGCGTCACCGACGGTGCGGATCGTCTTCGCGAGATCTTTGGAGAAGTGGAGCGTGCCGACGCTGAGCACGAGGTCCACCGTCCCCTCGCGGACACCGGCGGTCGAGAGCGGCGTGTTGATGTCGTAGACGCCGAGGTGGTGAAAGCCGGGGCGCGCCTCGCGCGCTTCGTCGAGCATCTTCTGGGAGATGTCGAGGCCGGTGACCTGCGCGCGCTTCGCGAGGTACGGCGCGGAAGCGAGGCCGGTGCCGACGCCGATGTCGACGATCTGGAGCGTGGGGTGCGGGCGGACGGCTTCGAGCGCCCACTCGAGGACCTTGTGCGGCGCGCACCAACCGTACGACGCGGTCTCGGCGTCGTACTTGGAGGCCCACGCCGAATACTGCGCCTCGGCGGCCTCGGTGCGATCCGCGACGACCTGCGGCGCGCCCGCTTCGCCGACGACCGGCGCGGCGACGTCCTGCGCGCGAAGACGTGGGTTCATCGCGGGCGCGTCGTGCGCGCGGGCGCTCGGCAGATAGGCCTTCCGCTCGGCGACGCCGTCGGCGACGGGCTGCGCCTTCGGCTTCGCCTCGGGCGGCTTCGCCCCCTCGGCGCCGTCGGCCTCGTGCAGCGGAATCGCCCCGCCGCGGCCGTCGACCTTCCCCGACTTCATCACGGCATAATACCACGAATTGTCGTTAATCTACCCACCTCTAGATCGGGTTCGGGAGGATTCATTTTGACGAAACAGATCGGGGGGCATGTCCGATGATGTAGGTAAGTGGGCGACGGAGTCGCCTAGGGACACCACGAAGGAGATTCGCCATGACTCGCATCCACGGAAACGCCGCCATCGACAACAACCGCTGCGGCTGCAACGACCAGCCCACCGTCACCGTCGCCGCCAAGCTCGACAAGAACCGCTTCGGCCGCGGGAACTGGGACGTCACCTTCCGCAACAACGAGGCCTTCCCGGTGTTCGTGACCATGGCGGTCCAGGAAGGCCGCGGGTCCGACGACTGGGACACCGTCCGTCGTGACGTCGAAATCGCGCCGCACGGCAAGGCCAAGATCGAAGTGCCCGCGTGTGGCAACGGCTCCGAGCGCGGCACCAACTACCGCGTCACCGTCCGCAACAAGTGCGACGCCGTCATCGACAACCTCGAAGGCTGCTTCCGCTGAGCCCGCGCCCGCTCAATCGCGGAACCGGTTGATGAACTTCGGCTCCAGGTTCCGCCGCGCGATCTGATCTTCGCGCAGCCCCCACAGCTCTTCGTCCTTCGTCGAATCGATCGTCTCGCCGTTCGCCGGCAGGCGAATGTTCGCGAACCACCCGGTACCGCGCGTCGCCAAGCGGAGCTCGAGCCCCTCCTTCGCCTCGACGCCTCCGAGGTCCGCGCCGCGCGGGATGAACCACTCCTTGGTGTGGCCCGGGTACTGGAACTTCTTCACGCCACCGAACTGTCGCGCCTCGGCCGACTGCGCGTTGGCGCCCTCCGCGAGGAGCCCGGCGACGAAGCCGACGCGACCGTGCTCGTCGAACTCGGGCATCGTGCTCTCGAGCTTCACGTGCCAGCCCTCTTCGGTCGCGCGGACCTCGAGGTTCGGCGGCGTGAAGTCACACTCCGCGATCGCCTGCGCGCCCCACAACACGGGCGGCTCGAGGGCGTCGTTGATCGCCTCGCCGCCCTCGAAGAACTGCACGCGATCCTTCTTCTCGTTCCGCTTGCGCTCGATGCTGTCGCGGTCGAAGAACGCGTCCGAGATCTTGGAGGTGTCGAGGCGGAACTTGGTGAGCGGCAGCTTCACCGAGCCGTCGGCCGGGAGCTTCATCTCGGCCCACGAGAAGCCGCGCACGCCGACGCGGAGCGTCTCGCCGGGGACCGCCTCCACGCCGTAGTTGCCGAGGTATTCGATCCGCTGCATCGCGGACGATCCGTTGTTGGGCAGGCCCATCGACTCGAGCCCGATGCCCTCGTTCTTCGAGCCGCGCTTGAAGACGCACGTGCCGATGAACGCGTCGTCGCCCTGGTTGTGGAACCACATCTCCCAGTGCGAGAGCTGCCCGTCGTCGCCGCGCACCGCGCGGATCTCCGCTTCGCCCTGCGGGTCGACGCCGTGCTTCGACGCCGCCATCAACGCCTGCACCTGCGCGAGCACCGCGTTGCCGTTCGCAGCGTTGGAGACGTGCTCGCGGCTGCCCTTCCAGTCGCGGTAGACCGGGGTGGAGGAGGCCGCGTTGCCGCCGTACCAATTGAAGTCCGCGAGATCGAGCTCGACCGGCGGCCCGTTCAGCGGCGGGAGTTGGATCGTCTTGAACGCGAGCTTCCGCAGCCCGACGCGCAGGTGCGACTCCTCGCCGATCACGTGACTGATGCCGTTGCCCTGGTGGGTGTACTGGTCGCCCGCGTGGAACTTCTGGAAGCTCACCTGCCCGGGGTTCACGCCGAGACCATGACCGTTGAGGTGATGGTCGTCGTGCGCCTTCATGTCCGGGTTGTTGGCGGGGAGGATGTTCTGCGTGAGCCCGAACGGCTTGTCGCCCGTGTTGTGGACGACGAGCTTCCAGGTCCGCTCCTCCGGGTTCGGGACGATGTAGACCTTACCGCTGACCGCCATGGCTGGCCTCCGTCACGGTCTTGGTCGCGCCGAAGCGCGAAGCGGGGACGTGCATCGCGATCAGCGCGCGCAGCGCCGCGGTCGGCGCGGCCGCCGGTTGCACGACGAGGAGCTGAGGCGCCACCGGCGGGCGACCGCGACGTGGGCGACGATCCTCGAGCGTCCCGTGGAGCGCTTCGAAGATCAGCGAGCTCGCGCGATCGTCCGGTGTCTGCGCGACGAGCACGGGCGTGGGGTGCTCGGCGTTCGTCTTCATCGACGCGAGCAAGTGCCGCCGGAGCCCCTCGAGATCCTCGCCCGGTCGAATCACGCGCAGATCGGCGACGCGCAGCTCCGCGCGCGCGACCTGACTCAGCCGGAGCACGAGCGTGTCGATGCAGACATCTTCGCCGTAGAAGATCGCGCTCTGCTTGCTGCCGATGATCGTGCGCAAGAGCTGGGGGCCACGCATCGTCACTGGGCGACCTCCCGTGCCATCTCGAGGACGCGATCCGTGTCGTTCGGATCGGCCGCGCTGTAGAAGGTCTCGACGGCGGTGAGGTACGCGGCCGACGGATCCCCGTCGCTCATCAACTCACTCGCGAGGCGGAGCGCGCCGAAGAGCGCGGCGAGATCGTAGGTCGGCTTCGCGTTCGCGCCGAGGTTCCGGCCGAGCGTGTTGTTCGCGTAGCTCTGCACCACGCGCTCGTGCAGGTCGTACATCGCGTCGGCGACGGACTCGGGGAGCCCCATTCGGTACGCCGACGCCCGCACGACGTCGCGTTGATCGTCGCCGGCCGGCTCGGCGCGCACCACGGTCGCGCCGCTCGGGAGCGCCGGGTTGCCCTCGGGCGCAGCGTTCATGCGGAAGACGAGGCGGACGTCGTCTCCACCATCTTCGCGTGAAGCGTTCGCGAGGCGGACGAGCGTGTCCTTGTACGCTTCGGGCGCCTCGTCGATCCCGTGAACGGCGACGATCGCGCCGCGGAGCTCGGGCTTGAAGCGATCGCCTTCGACGAGATCCTCGACCGAGGAGGACGGCGTCGCGACGAAGCGGCCGTAGGGCCGACCGGACAGCACGGCATACGCGTCCTCGAGCGACGCGATGCCCGGGAGCTCCGGACCGATCAACGCGACCGTCTCGCCCGACTCGAGCGCGGTCGCCACGCTGCGCAACAGCTCGATGCGATCCTGCGTCAACGCGAGCGCGTCGACGTCCGACTTCTTCAGCGCGCCCGCCTCCGGGTCGCGCGCGATCTCTTGGCCATCGACCGACGCCGTACCGCGCGACACCGTGACGGCCGGCGGCGGCGCGTCCTGCGCGGGCGCGACCTCGGGGAACTGGCCCTGCACGACGTTGACCGCGTTCTGCCGGAAGTCCGGCGCGATCGCGCCGAGCAAGACCTCGTCGATGTGGCGACGCGCGTGCTCGGGATCCGCGGCGATGCGACGCGCGGTGAACACCAGCTTGTCCAGACCGAGCGCGGGCATCGGCGCCCCGTAACTCCCGGCCGCCCGCTGCGAACGCAGCGAGTCGTAGACCGTCGCGAGTTGATCCGCGACGCCGTCCGCGAGCCCCGGGGCAGCGCGGTTCAACCACTTCGCCAGCTCGTCCTTCGGGAGCGCGCGGAGGTTGAGCGTCGACAGCGCGTTCGACGTCAGCTCCGACGGCTGATTCGGCGCCCGGTCCGCGAGGCTCACCACCACGCGGAACCGCCCGTCCGACTTCACGGCCCGCGCCGGCGGGGGGAGCCGAACGTTCCCACTCGAATCGAAGCCCCCGTCGAGCGCCGCGACCATCGCGGGCTCGAGCGTCTTCGTCGCGACGAGGTGGACGACCTCGCCCGCCTCCGCGGCGCGGACGATCGGGCCGTTCGGTGCGAAGAGCTCCTCGGGGCGAACGTCGTCGAGCGCGATGCGACGCAGCGGCGAAGACGTCACCGCCGCGAGGCCGCGCACGGCGTCCTTCATCTCGGACGCGCCCTGCCCGCTCAAGACGATCGGCCCGGCGACGCGCCACCGCGCCGCGAGCAACCGCAGGTTCTTGCGCCCGGTCGAAGTGTCGAGGTGCGGCGGCATGCCTTCCTTCGGCACGGCGCCGAGATCGCGGTCGGGACGCTCGTCGACCGGGAGGTCCACACCCTCGACGGTCGCGTGCGCGACGGCGTCGCGCTGCCTCAGGTTCCACGCCTTGCCCTGCACACCGCCGAGCTGAGCGTCCGCCTCTTCGAGCGGCGCGACGTGTTCGAGATCGCGCTCGTAGAGCGAGAGCAGCGCGCGCGTCGTGAGCGCGCTCGAGCTGAGGTACGCGGTGCCGTCGGCGACGTCCGCGGCGAGGCGCTCGAGGGCTTGCTTCCGCTCCGCGCCCTCCGTGTCCGCGACGCGCGCCACGAGCTCGTCGAGTTGCGCGACGCGATCGGGATCGAGCGCGATCGCCGTGCGGAGATCGAGCGCCTCGTGGACGTCCGAGCGCTCCACGACGCCGTCGCCGACGAGCTTCTCCACGTACGCGAGCAGATCCTTGCGCTCCTTGGAGTTCGCTTCCGCGAGGCCCGCGCGATCGAGGACGGCACGCAGCGCGGTCGTCACGTCGGAGGTCTCGAAGATCGGATCGAGCTCCTTCGCCGCCCCGCGCGACTTCGCGATCTGCGTGCGGAGCGCGACCGACCCGAAGTCGAGCTCGTTCGGATCCCGAGCGATGTCACGCGTGACGTACGCGGCGTCCGCGTCGTTCATCCGCGCGAGCGTCGTCGCGAGCTGCGCGTACTCCTCGAGCTGCTCCGGGAAGTAGCCGTGCTTGCCGAGCACCTTCCGCACGGTCGCGATCGGCGCATTCGCGGTGAGCCCGATCAGCACGGCCGCGGCGCCGAGGTGCGGCCACGACTCCAGCGCGTCACCGAGGAACTTCTCCGCGTAGTCCCCCGGGACGTTCATCAGATCGATCGGCTGCAGGCGGCCGGCGCCGCGCGCGTCGATCAGGCGCGGGAGGAGCTCCGACAGCTCGTGGACGTGGGCGTCCGGCTCCGCGAAGAGGAGCCGCAGCACCGCGCCCTCGCGGACCGCGCCGTGGTGATCGGCGGCCGGGTCGAGCTCTTGGAGATCCTGGAGGAGCGCCGCGCTGCGCTGCGCCGATCCCGCGTTCGAGAGCTCGCGATAGGCGGGGTGCGAATCGAGCGGGATGTTCTGCCCCTCGTGCTGCACCGTCACCTGATCCGGCGTGCGCCCGAACGCCGCCGCGAGGCGGACGAGGTGAGGCACCGCGCCGGGCGCCACGTACTGCTCCGCGATCGGTTGGTCGAGGAACGCACGCGCCTGGTTCGCGGTGGTGCTGTTCGGCTGGAGCTCGACGACGCGCGCGAAGACCGCGTACGACCGCGGGTCGTTCGCGTAGTGATTGAGGACGTTCGCGACGCCGATATTGGCGTTCGCGATCTGGGCGTTGATCGAGGAATCGGACAGCGCGAAGAAGTTCTCGTCCTTCACGTTGTAGAGCTCGCCGTAGTTGTTCGTCTCCACCACGCCGAGCGGTTCGGCGGCCGCCGCGAGGGAGCGCCGCTGGGGGACACGCGCTTCGACGCCGGCGAGGACTCGATCGAGGTCGCGCTGCGCCTGCGTCGTCTCCACCGCCGTGTCGAGGCGCTGCCCGTTGGCGAGCACGACCTGGTTCGGCTGCAAGCCGACTTGCTTCGTCGCGAGCGCGAGCGCCGCCGAGACGTCGGGGTGCTCGAGCGCGGGCATCGGGATCGTGCGCGCGTACTGGAGGAACTCGTTCGCGTTGCGCGCGCCGATGAACACGGAACGCGCCGCGACCGCGATCAGATCACGGTGCCAATCGAACTCGCCGGACATCTGACCGAGCACTGTGAGCTGCGCGGCCTGCGGGAGCGCTTTGAGCGCGTCGTCGTTGAGCGACATCAACGCGTTCGACTTGTCCGTCACCATCTTCCGGAGCGCCGCGAGGTCGCCCGAGCGGTTGCCGCAGGACTTCGGCTCGGGGAGCTGGAACGGCGCGCCGCCCTGCGGGCCCGGGTCCGGGAGCTGCTGCAGGTTCTGGTTCGCAACGATGAGCTGGTTCGGCGCGAGGCCGAACGCCCGCGCGAACCGGTGCATCACGGCGATGCTCCGCGCGTCGGCTGGGAAGGCCTTGGAGAAGTACGTGTTGACGTGGTTCGGGTGCGCCGCGACGTTCAGCCCGCGCTCCTTCGCGCGCGCGAACATCTCCACCACGCGGATCTTGTGGGCCACGTCGCCGTACTGGCGGTAGTTCTGGATGTTGTTGTTCATCCCCCACGCGCCGAAGAGCTTGTCGAGCGTGGCGTCGTCGATCTGCGTCGCGTCCGGCTGGCCCTGCGTGAACGCCTGCCACCACTGGTTGTAGTTCGCGTCGTTCTGCCAGGTCTTCACCTTGCCGAGCGGTCGCCCCGGGACGCGCCGCACGGCGGGCGCCGCCGCCGGGCGCACCGCGACGCCGACGTCCCACTGGTCGAGCCGACGCCCGCCGAGCACGACGTTCTGCGGTGGGAAGCCCATCGCTTCGCACAGCCGAGCGAGCGCGGCCGCGGCCTCGTCGGTCGCCGGGAGATTCGCCGCGACCTGCGCGATGTTCGGGTTGATGTTGCCGCCGCGCTCCTTGGCGCGCGCGAACATCCGCACCAGGCCGACCTTGAACTCCGGCGTGCCGCGGTTGAGGTAGCCCTCGACGTTCGGTGGGAAGGCCCAGGCGCCGAAGAGCTTGTCGACCGTCGCGTCGTTGATGCGCGTGACGTCGAGGTTGCCGGCCTTCCACTGCTGGTACAGGTTCCTGTAGTCCGCCGCGTTCTCCCAGATGGCGACGTCGCCCAGCTCCACCGCGCGCACGGCGGACAGCTCCGCCGCTCGTCGCAACAGAGGCCTCAGGTCGTTCGGGACAGAGACTGCGTCGAGGTAGTCGAGGACGCCACCGCGCCCCTCGGGCGGGACGGCGCCGAACATCTCCTTCGCGATCGCGAGCGACGGGTAGTACGCGCGCAGCGAAGACGGCGCGTCGAAGCCGCCCGCGACGCGTCCGCCGAACGAGAGGCGCTCACCGCCGGCCGGACCGCGCAGCGCCTCGAGGAAGAGCCGCGCGCGCTCGCGCTTGACCTCGGGCGTCGCCGCGCGACCGTCGCGCTCGACCGCGAGCGACATCCCGTCCTGCACGACGCCCTGGCCGATGTCGCGGCGCTCGGGGACGTGACGGACGGCGAAGCCGCCGAAGGTCGGCTTGTCGAGGCGGCGGATCACCATCAGGGATCGAGCTCCGGCATCGGCTCGTAGTCCGGATACATGCGCGCGCGCTCGTGCTGAGTCTCCCAGAGCTCCCACGGCGAGTCGTCGCTGTTGTCGGTCTTCGCGGTGTCGATCTTCGTGCGCTTGTTCGGCAGATCGATCCGCGCGAGCCACCCGGTTCCGCGCGTCCCGATCTCGAGCGTGCGCCCCGTCTCGGCCGTCATGCCGCCGAGCTCGGTGCCCTTCGGCAGGAACCACTCGCGCTCCTCGCCGGGCTTCTCGAACTTGTGGACGCGCAGCTTACGGAAGTCGCGCCCGGTCTCTTCGCCGTCGCGCAGCTTGAGCGTGCCGGTGAAGCTCAGCTTGCCGAGCTCGTCGGCGCAGGTCTCGGGATCGTTCGGATCCGCGGGGAGCGAGTTCGTCATGCGGATGAGCCAACCGCCGCCCTTGTACTTGGCGTCGTCCTCGACCCACTCGATCTGCACGCGCGGCGGCATCGTGTCGGCGGTCTGGAACGCCTCCATGCCCTTGAAGATCGTCTCGGGGAGCTTCGCGTTGATGAGCTGCCCATTCTGGTAGAACCGCACGCGGTTCTTCTTCTCGCCCATCTTCTCCTTGAGCGCCTTGGGATCGAAGAACTTCTCGTTCTCGATCTCCGACTCCTGCTCGAACTTCGACAGCGGGATCAGCTTCTCGCCCTGGTTCAACGCCGGGAGCGTCGCGCTGAAGTGCGAGTAGCCTCGGATGCCCGCGCGGTAGTGCGTGCCGGGCTGCGCTTCGACGCCGTAGTTCCCGCCCGCGCGGATGAACTGCATCGCGGAGTAGCTCCCCTCCGGGACCGCCATCGACTCGAGGCCGAGGCCCGCGTTCTTCACGCCCTCGCCTCCGGCGTCCGTGAGGACGATGGTCCCGGTGAAGCCGGTCTTCATCTTGCTGCCCTTGATCGGCGGCGGCGCGAGGTTCTCGAACCAGACCTCCCAGCCCATCAACTCGTTCGGCCGGCTCGGGTGGGCGCGCGGGACGATCCGCATCTGCCCGTTCACCATCACGCCCTTCTGGTTCGCCATCATCAGCGACGCGACGTCGCTGACGAACCCCCCGCGCAGCGACGGCGCGACGCGCGGACCGCGCTGGCCCGAGGTGTCCTGGTTGTTGCGCTGCCGATAGGTGAGGTCCGCGTACGAGACGACGGTGACCTGGCCCTCGGGCGGGATCTGCACGACGCCGAACGCGATGCCGCGGAAGCCGACGCGGAGGAACTTGCCGGCGCCGACCTTCACCGCGCCGTTCGGGTTGTAGCCCGCGCCGTAGTCGATCCCGTTCGCGAGGCGATAGCCCGCGTGGCCCGGGTTGTCCGGCGAACCCGCCGGCACCGGGACGCCGTGCTGCGCGTTGCCGCCGTAGTTGGCGCGCGCGTTGTTGTTGGCGTCGAGCATGCCGCCGCCGTTGCGCGCGGCCGCCACGTGGTCGTCGTGGATGTGGAGGGTCTCGGCGTCCTTCTTCGACGCGAAGACGTTGTGGCTGAGCGCGACGCCGGCCGCCATCGCGATCACGTCGCGCGAGAACAGCGACAGTTCCATGCCGGGCTGGCCTTGCGTCACGCCGTCGCACATCGCGGG
>JAUHYN010001373.1 GCA_030426505.1 bacterium
GCGCTACTTCTCGCCGACGGGGATGCTCGAACAGGACGACCTCGAGGTCTGGGAAGAGTGCCACCGCGGCATCGCCGGCGTGCATCGCAGCGCCAAGCCCGTCTCGTACGCGCTCCCCAAGCGCCCCGTCGAAGCCCTCGCGCACCTGCCGGGCGATCTCTCCGCCATACCGTCCGAGCACGCCAACTTCGGCTTCTTCACGCGGTGGCACGAACTCATGAGGGCCGCGCCGTGAACGTCGTCGACTTCGAACAGTTGCTCTACCGCGAAGCGCGCCTCCTCGATCGCACCGAGTACGAGGCGTGGCTGGAGCTCCTCTCCGATCGCCTGCATTACTTCGCGCCGGTGCGATCGAACGTCGCGGACGAAGACCTCGATCGCGCCCGACTCCTCGCGCTGTTCGATGATCGCAAGGCCGACCTCGTCACGCGCATCAAGCGCATCCGCACCGGCCACGCGCACGCCGAACAACCGCCGACCCGCGTTCGCCGCCTGATCTCGAACGTGTTGCTGCTCGAGCAGTCGGACGAGGAGGCGCAAATCGCCTCGTCGTTCCTCGCGACGGTCAGTCGTTGGGAGCAACCCGCGCGCGTCGTGTCGGGCGGGCGCGAGGATCGCTGGGCGCTCGAGGACGGCGCGTGGCGATTGCGCGAGCGCCGCATCGTGTTCGATCTATCCACCACCGCGAACCTCAGCTTCTTGATCTGAGGTCGGGCGCGAGGGAGGTTCCGCCGCGTGAGTATCGTCGACAAGATTCGCCAGCGCTTCGAGGGCAAGAGCGCCAAAGAGGGCGCGAAGGCCGTCCTCAAGGACGCGGCGTCGCGCGTGGTCGACGCGAACCGCGAGGTCCTGATCCTGAAGCTCGACCTGGCGAACCCGAAGGCGCACCGGAAGCCCAAGGAGATCGAGCGCTACGACTTCGACATCCAGCCGTTCGAGCCGAAGCACTTCGACCCGATCGCGAAGATGTTGCAGGCCAGCGAGCCCTCGCGCATCGACCAGATCCGCATGCGCATCGACGACGGCACGCCGGGCTTCGTCACGTTCGAGGGCGGCGAAGTCGTCGCGTACGTCTTCTACGAGGCGAACGTCCCGGGTCGGGCGCCCTACCCCGACTTGGAGTGGCTCGGGATCGAGCTGTGTGACAAAGAAGTCTACAGTTTCGACTCGTTCATCCCGCCCGCGCTGCGCGGTCGTGGGATCCCGATGTTCCGCGCGACCTACCAAGCGCTGCACGAAGCAGGCTTCTCGCACGCGTACGGGTACGTTTGGGCGTGGGACACCGCGCCGCTGTGGTCGTACCGCGTGACGGGTTGGGAAGAGGTCCGGCGATTCACCGAGCACCGCATCGCGGGGCGCTTCGCGATCGTCGACGGCGTGTTGTACGAGCTCGAGCGATTCAAGCGACGCCGCATCTTGAAGATCCCGTTCGGGGAACGGCTCCACGAATTCGGGCCGACTACTTGATCGCGGGCCGGAATCATCGCCTCATGTCGGCTAGATGAAGTACGACATGGTCCTGCTCCACGCCCCGAGCGTCTACGACTTCCGCGGGCGTGACGACATCCTGTTCGCGTATCTCAACACCTCGGCCACGGTTCACGTGAGCTCGGCGTTCGAGATGCCGCCGGTGGGGATCATCTCGATCAAGCAGCACATGGAGAAGTGCGGGCTCAACGTCGAGTACTTCAACATCGCGTCGCGAATGCTCAAGGACCCCGAGTTCGACGTCGACGACTTCTTCAAGCGGTTCGACGCGGACTACGTCGGCATCGACCTGCACTGGCTCGCGCACGCGCACGGCGCCATCGAGCTCGCGCGCCTGTACAAGCAGTACCACCCGAAGACGAAGGTGATGATCGGCGGCATCGCGTCGAGCTACTACTTCCGCGATCTGATGGAGTACGACTGCGTCGACTACGTCGTCCGCGGTTACGACACGCTCTATCCGATTCAGTGCCTCGTCGAAGCGAAGAACGAACCGGCGAAGCTGAAGGACGTCCCGAACCTCTGCTGGAAGGTCGGCGACGAAACC
>JAUHYN010000215.1 GCA_030426505.1 bacterium
GGTCCTCGCCCACGCAGCCGCCGCCGGGCGTCATTCACCCGCTCGCGGGGCGGCACACCGGGCGCACGTGCGTCTCGTGCCACGGCGCCTACAACAACGGCTTCGCCGATCCGGATCCGAGCTCCACGTGCGCGACCTGCCACAGCCTCCCGTCGAATCACTTCGCCGTCGGTGCGACCGACTGCGGTGGCTGCCACGCGGTGTCCGGCTGGCTCCCGGCCGCGGGTGGCCACCAGGGGCCGCTCCCCACGGCGCCGTTCCCGTACGACAGCTGGACCGGCAACCGCTGGTTCCCGACTAACCACCGCAGCGCGAATCAATGCAGCGACTGTCACCCGGACTCGGCGAACTTCGCGTTCTTCTCGTGCACGACGTCGTGCCACCGCAACCAGAGCGAAGTGAACAGTCACCACACGGGCGGCAACCGCGCGCAGTACTACCACTACGATCCGAACGCCGTGCATACGCCGGCCAACGACGGCGGGGGACCGTGGCCCACCGCGCACGTCGGCTGCGTCAAGTCGGGTTGCCATCCGAACGGGCGGACCTAGGTGCGTCGCGTGGTCGAGCGTTCGCTCCGCGCGTCGCCGCTCGCGCTCGCGTCGATGCTCATTGCGAACGCCGCCGCCGCGGAGGACGCCTACGATCTCCGCGTCGGTCTGCTCCAGCTCCAAACGATCGACAACGTCTCCGACCGACGTGTGAGCTTCTCCGAAGCTCGAACCACCTTCGACGGCGGCGCGGCCGTCGGACCCAGCGAACTGAGCCTCCACGTCGATGCGCGCGCGCGACGGGGCTGGACCGAGGTCACGCGCGATCGCCTCGACGTTCAACGCCTCTTCGCGCGCTACGGCACAGAGCACAGCGCGCTCCGCGTGGAGGTCGGGCGGGTCGTCGTCACGCCGGTCGCCTCGACGCTCGTCGACGGCGCGACGATCGGTGGACGCATCACCGAGGGGCTCGACTGGATCGTCTTCGGCGGCGCTCGTCCGCACCCCTTCACGCTCGCCTTCGATCCGAGCTTCCTCGGGGGTGGCGCCGGCTACGCGCACCGGCTCGACGGCGTGCGCCACGCGGGCGTGGATCGCGTGTTCATCACCGAGAACGTCTACGCTGCGCTGGGACCGCAGTGGTTCGTGTTCGGCAACGCGATCGTCGACGTGGCGGACGGACCCGATCTCACGCACGGCACGCTCGGCGTGCGCTTCCGGCCGAGCCGTGTCTTCGACACGACGGCGACGGCGGTCCACGTCCACGCGATCGTCCCGAACCGCTGGTTCCAAGATTGGATCGACTCCGAGCGCGCGCGCCTCGGCTTCACGCTCGACGACCGGCTCCTCCCAGTGGGCACGCGTCGCACGAGCGGGCGGCTGCGCACGAACCTCTCGGTCGTCGACGGCGTCACGCCGTACACGGCGCTCCGCTACGACTTCCGCCACGAGGACTCGGCCCACGGGTACGAAGGTCGCCTCGGCCTCAAGCTCGCGAAGTTCCCGCTCGGTTACCTCGACGCGGGCGGCGCGCTCCGTGACAACTTCGGCGCGAAGTCACAGCTCGCGACCCTCCAGATCGGGACTTCGTTCTTCGACGGCCTCCTCAACCTGGACGGGGGCGGCGCAGCGATGCGGACGAAGATCGCCGAGACGCCGCGGTGGCTCTTCGATCTCAACGGGACGCTGTGGGTGGACGCGGGCGCGATCGACGCGTCCCTCTCCGGGCTCCAACTCATGGGGCTGTACCAAGCGTTCGTCGATCCCGACATGACGCTGCACGCGATGTTCGTGCGCGTCGCGTATCGGTTGCGAGGCTGACATGGGCGCGCTCGGGTTCGAGACCAAGTACCGCCGCGATCCCGTGAAGGCGCTCTCGGCGCGGCGGCCGATGTCGCTCCTCTCCGCGCGGGGCCGTCAGGCGTTCGTAGCGTCGTGTCGTTGGGTCCACATGCGGCCCGGGCAGCGGCTGTCCGCCCACCACGACTTCGCCGCGGCGCCGCACCGCTACTTCGTCCTCGAGGGTCAGATCGGGGCGCTGAAGAGCGCGCCCTCCGACCGCTCCGACGTGCGCCTCAAACTCGCCGACGGCATCTCGGATCTCGAGCGACGCTACGCCGCGGTCTTCACGGAGGGTGACTCGTTCTCCGACGCGTTCTTCGCCGAGCGGACGGCGCGCGAAGCGCTCGACTGCGTCGCGACGATGGAGACCATGCTCGCCGCGATCCCCGAAGCGCTGTTCGATCGGCTCGCGGCGATCGACCCCGGCTGGGCGTCGGAGGTCGTGGAGCGCAACGCGGCGGCGCGCCAACGGGTCCGCGACGGCCGCGACCCCGCGCTGCAGGTCGTCCAGGACTTCTACGTCCACCAGAACTATTCGATCGCTTCCACCGCGCGCGTCATCGATCTCGAGGCGTGTATCGGGTGCGACGGCTGTGAACGCGCCTGCGCGGATCGCCATGGCGTCACGCGCCTCGTGCGCCGCGGTCCGACGCTCGGCCGCCTGTCGTTCCCGATCACGTGCCGGACGTGTGTCGACAGCCGCTGCCTCCCGGCGTGCGGTTTCGATGCGCTGACGATGAAGGACCGCGAGCTCGTCATCGACAAGGCGAAGTGCGTGGGGTGTCGAGCCTGCTACGACGCCTGCCCGAACAGCGTCATCACGATGATCGAGACGCCGTACACGGCGGACGACTTCCCGCGGCCGATGCCGGACACCGACCTCGAGGGCCGCACGAACGTCGCCGGTCTCTACTTGGTCGGTGAAGCCGCCGGCGCGGCGCTGATCAAGGTCGCCTCCAACGCAGGGGTCGCGGCGGCGACGAGCGCGATCGCGGAGCTCGAGGGGGCGGCGTCTCCACCCGGCGTCCACGACGTGATCATCGCGGGGGCGGGCCCGGCGGGCCTCGCGGCGTCGCTCGTGTGCCTCGAAGCCGGTATCGACTTCCTCACGTTCGACAAGGCCGCGTTCGCGAAGACCATCCACGAGTATCCGCGCGAGAAGGTCGTCATGGCCGAGCCCGCACACATCCCGAAGATCGGGAGCCTGTGGCTCGAGAACACCACGAAGGAGGGGATGATCGCGAAGTGGCGCGAAGTCATCGAGACGACGGGCCTGCAGATCCAGAGCTACGAACCGGTCGAGTCGGTGAACAAGGCGGACGACGGCGTGTTCGACGTCGTCACGACGAAGGGCGCGTACCGCGCGCGTCGCGTGATCCTCGCGACGGGCAACCGCGGCTCACCGCGTCGCCTCGGCGTCGACGGTGAAGCCGAGCCGCGCGTCCTCTACACCCTCACCGACCCCGAACCGTACGAAGGCAAGGCCGCACTGGTGGTCGGCGGCGGCGACTCCGCGGTCGAGGCGGCGATGACCCTCGCGGACTTCGGCGCGACCGTGACGCTCAGCTACCGCCGTGACGCCTTCGGCCGCATCAAGGGCGGAAACAAGACGCGCCTCGCCGAGTACGAGGCCGAGGGGAAGGTGCGCGTGATCCTCTCCTCGACCGTCCAAGCGCTCGAGGACGGCGCAGTGGTCTTGAAGACCGTCGAGGGCGAGGCGCGCGTCGCCAACGACACGGTGTTCGCGCTCCTCGGCGCCGAACCGCCCCTCCCGTTTTTCGAGAAGGCGGGCATCGAGATCCTCCAGCCGGGCACCGCCGAGATGGCGCGCCTCGCCGCCACGCGCGGGACGCGCTTCTTCGCGAACAAGTGCGACCACTGCGCCGGCCACCACGACCAGGCGTGCATCCAAGCCTGTCCGACGGGGGCGATCCTCGAGGTCGCCCCGTCGAAGATCTTCTTGCAAGCGCCCACGTCCGACGGAGCCATGCGCTTCTCGACGAGGCCCTTCGTCGACGGACTCGATACCGAGCGCGCCGGGCTCCGCCGCGTGGCGGGCGTCGCGGCGATCGTCGCGATCGTCCTCACCGTCTTCGTCGGCCTCGAGTGCTTCGCTCGGAGCGTGATGCCCGACCGGAGCGTCACGCACCGCGTTCAGTCCTTCCTCGGCGTCGACGCGCCCGTCGGGTTCGACGCGGGCGAGGGCCTCGGCTTCTGGTTGGGCGTCATCGGCCTGAGCCTGATGCTCCTCGCGTCGCTGTACCCCCTGAACTCGCGTCTGGGGTGGGCGCGGCGCTTCGCGAAGACGAGGTTCTGGCTCGCGGCGCACGTCACGGCGGGGCTCCTCGGGCCGTGTTTCGTCACGTACCACACGATGCTGAAGCTCAATCGCTGGCCGTCGCTCGCGTTCTGGGCGATGTGGCTGGTCGTCGCCTCCGGGATGATCGGCCGCTTCGTCTACACGGCGATGCGGAAGCGCACCGGGCTCGCGTCGCTCGAAGGCAAGGCGCTCGCCGAGCGACGCAAGAAGCTGCTCGCGCAGGTCGAGTCCGGCAAAGGGCTCACGCAGCTCATCGAGGTCGACGAAATGCTCGACCTGAAGACGGACGTGTCCGTGCCGCCGATCTTCGCGCCGTTCTTCGTCCTCGGGCTGACGATCTGGCAGTGGGGCCGCGGGCTGAAGGTCCGCTTCCTGGATCTCCGGTCCGTGCAGGATCGCTGGCTCCGCGAACAGGCGCTCTTCGATCTGCGCGCGGCGGACCGCAACGAACGACGGCGCATCGTCGCGTCCACCCTCGAGCGCTCGGCCTCGACGTGGCGATGGATTCACCTGGGGGTGACGGTCGGGATGTTCGCGATCGCGTTCGGGCACGTCGCCGTCGCGCTGCTCTATAGGACCTGAACGGTGAGCCTCGACGATCAACTCGACGCGCTCCTCGGTGGCGCGTCATTCGAAGAGCGGGAGCGCCGGCTCCCTCCGAGCACGCGATTGACCAACGTAGACACGCGCCGCAAGTGGTCCTTCGGTCGCGCGTCCTCGACCGTCGTCCTCTCGGGCGTCGCGGTCTTCGCCGTATGGGTCGTGCGCGTCGGCCTCGGGGCGCGCAGCGACGAACGCGCGCGCGAAGTCCTCGCGCAGCTGGGCGACGTCGCGAGCCAAGGGGCGACCCAGCAGGCGATGCTCGTGGCCAACAGCCTGCACGAGCGCGAACACATGGCGCCCGAAGAGGCGATCTTGCTCGCGCGCACCGAGGCGATCCTCTATCGCTTCCGCGACGCAGCGCCCGAGCGGACCGCCGTGATCGAGCGACTGCTCGCGCGGCCCGAGGTGGCGGCGCGCGACGACCAAGTGCGGATCGTCCGCGCGATCCTCGCACCGCGCCGGGAACGCGCGGCGATGATCGAGTCACTCGCCGCGCTCGCCGAGGGCGCGACGGATCCCGAGCCGAGCTACTTGCTCGCGACGGCGTACGCGCATCGTGCGGACGAGGACCGCGCGAAGGCCGCGTTCGAACGGTCGCTCGAGTTGGAACCCGCGCACCTCGAACACCTCGGCGCCTACGGCGCGCAGCAGCTCGAGGCCGGCGAGGTCGACGCCGCGAACGCGCTCCTCGACGTGATGCGCGAAGTGGATCCGCGGTCGCCTCGGGTTCATCTCCTCGCGCTGCGCGTCGATCCCGAAGCGGCGCAGGGCGCTCGCCTCGACGACCCGGAGGTCCCGCGCGTCGTGCGAGCCGAGGCGGCGTTGGTCGCCGCGATCGCGGCCGCGCACCGCGGAGCTTCGGACGAGGCCTCCGCGGCGTTGGAGGAGGCGGTCGAGCTCGTGCGTGGCGACCGCGCGTTCCTCATCGACCTCGCGGACGAGCTGATACGAGCCGGGCAGACCGACCTCGCGCGAAGCGTCGTCGCGCACGCCACGTGGCCGACCGACGACGCCACCGCCGCCGCCGTCACGGCGGATCTCGCGGCGCGCGAGCGCTTCGTCGTCGGCAAGGTGCGCATCAAGAAGAAGCCGAAGAAGAAGCGCGCGCGAAAGAAGCGCCGCCGCCGCAGGTAGTGGACCTCACCGCGGCGTCCGCGCGGGCGTCCACGCGATCTCGTTGTGGCAGACGTCGCACGTCGTCGGGTACCCCGCGGCGCGGTGATCGTCGGGCCACCGCGACACCGCACCCATCGGGCCGTGGCACTGCGCGCAGTCGAAGCCCGCGACGCGCCCGTTGAACGCACCGCGGAAGTCGTCGCCCGGATGACACGACGCGCAGCCCGCGATCTGGTGCGCGCCGCGACGGACGAACGTCTGGTGTACGTAGCGCGCGCCCGTCCACGTGGTGGGCCGGTGGCAGGAGGCACAGTCCGTCGACATCCCCGCCGTCACGTGGTTCGGCTGCGTGGAAGGCGATTGGTACGCGTCGAGGTGACACGCCTCGCAGTCGCGCGGCGTACCCGCGTACGTCCCCATCGTGTGGCACGACTCGCAGCGCGCCACGACGTGTTGCCCCTCCAGCGGGTACCACGGGTGCGTGCGTCTCGCCGGGACGAACGAGGCCGGCGTGTGGCAGTCGGCGCAGACCATCATCTCGGGGCCGTGCGGCGGGGAGGGCGTCGCGGCGGCGTCCTGGAGGTGGCAGCGATCGCAGTCGCGCGGCGTGCCGGCGTAGACGCCGAGCTGGTGGCAGTCGCGACAGTCGACGGTGGCGTGTGCGCCCCGGAGCGCGAAGCCGACGAGCGTGTGGTTGAAACGGGCCGGGCGCCAGTCGAACTGCGCGTGGCAGTCGCCGCACTCGCCGCCCAACGCGTTGGCGTGGACGTCGTCGTTGCGGTGGCACCCGACGCAGTACGTGCCGAGCCCCGCGAGCTTCTGGTTCGGCTCGTGACAACGTTGGCACGCGAGCCGGTCGTGGGTCCCGAGCAGTCGGAACGCGCCGGTGTCGTGGACCGCGCGCTGGACGTTCGAGAACGCGCCCGTGTCGTGGCAGCTCTCGCACGACGATCCGTAGGCGCCCTCGTGGACGTCGAAGTGGCAGTCCGCGCACTGGCCGCCCCGCACCGGGAACTGCGGGTCGGCCGGGTGCTTCGGGGTGTTCTGCGTCCATCCCACGCGGGGCGGTGCGATCTTCGTCTCCTCGACGACGTGGCAGTACCCACAGTCGGTCGTGGCGTGGCGGCCGGTCAGCGGAAACGGGGTCAGCACGGCGTGATCGAACTTGGACGCGCCCGGCTTCGGCTCGTGGCACTTCGCGCAGTCGCGGCCCAGCGCGCCGAGGTGTTGGTCGTCCGCGCGGTGGCAGTCGATGCAGGCGGGCTCCCCGAGCGCGTAGTCGCCGCCCACGTGGCACCCCTCGCACTTCGCCGTCTGGTGGAGGCCGACCAATGGGTAGCGCGTCTTGTCGTGGTCGAACACGATGTCGGCGAAGACGACGGACGTCGAGTGACAGTTCTCGCAGACCTGCCCGAGCTGCCCGCGGTGGTTGTCGGCGTGGCAGTCCACGCAAGCCAGCTTGCCAATCCTGAACTTCGTCGTCGTGTGGCACTTGCTGCACTCGACTCGAGCGTGGAGGCCGGTCAGCGCGAAGCGCGCGTCGCGGTTGTGGTCGAACTTCAGCTCCTTCGAACCGCCCTCCGCGTGGCACTGTCCGCACTGCTTGTCCTCGAACTCGCCGTCGTGCGCTTTCGCGTGCGTGTGGCAGTCACGGCACGCGGCCGTCTCGTGACGCTCGAATCGCCACGGCTTCTTGCCGCGGTGGCAGTCGCGGCACTGGAGCGCTTCGTGTTTCCCGGTCAGCGCGAAGGTCGTGCGCTTCGCGTGGTCGAAGCGATCGTGGTCGCCGTCGTTTGCGTGACAGCTCTTGCACCCGAGGCCGTCGAAGCGGCGCCGGTGGGTCGGGCCGTGGCACCCCACGCAGGTCGACTTCGGCTTCTTCTCCAACCGTTTGTGACAGCGCGAGCAGTTGGGTCGGGTGTGGACGCCGCGCAGTTCGAAGCCGGTCTTGTCGTGGGAGAACGAAGCCTTCGCGAACTTCCTGGAGACCGCGTGACAGTCCGTGCAATCCGACTTGCGGAAGGTTCGGCCATGCGGTTGTCGGTGACAGCCGACGCACGTGCGCTTCCGCTTCATCGGCATCCGGTTGCCCTTGTGGCAGTCGTCGCACTTCGCGTCGCCGTGGAGGCCATCGAGCGCCGTGCCGGTTCGTTGCGCGTGATCGAAGGGTAGCTGCGCGGCCGTGAGCTTCGCGGCGCGTCCGCCGCCGCGCGGGTGGCACGACTCGCAGTCCTTCACGAGCGCACGGTTGGTGAAGGCGTGAGGGTTGCCGTGGCAGCCGTCGCACGTGGACTTCAGCCCGAGATACGAGGTCCGGCCCGACGCGAGCTTCTTGAGGTGGCACTTCGTACACGCGACCTTCGCGTGGCGCCCATCGAGCGCGAAGCCGGTCCGATCGTGGTCGAAGTTTCGGCGGCCCCCGACCTCGTCCCAACTCGTGATGCGGCCCGCGCGTCCCTTGTGCTCGGTGTGGCAGGTCGTGCAGGCGCGCCCGACGAAGCGCGCGTGGAGGCCGCGCCCGGCGCGGAGCGTCTGGGCGAGGTCGGCGTGGTCGTGGCAGCCCAGGCAACGCGCCTCGGTCACGCCGCCCCCGAGTTTGTGGCACTGCTCGCAGCCCGCGCGGTCGTCCCAGGCGGCGTGTGCGCTCGAGAGCGGTTCGGGCGAGAGCGTGAAGAAGTCCTCGGCGACGGCGGTCGCGGGGATGCCGACGGACACCCCGAGGGTGATCCAGGAGGCCCAGGCGCTCAGCACGGATCTTCGATGCATCCGGGTGTATCGGTGAGTCGCCTCAGCCCCGGGTCGTGATGAATCCGGATGGAGAAAGAACGGGAGGCGTGCGATTTTTCATCAACCCCGCGGGGTAGCGCGACTCATTGGCCGGTGTGCGCGATGAGCTGGGCGCTTCAGGAAGTGATGACCAGCGACGCCAGGGTGGGTGACGAGCTGTCGGTCGGCTTCGAGTCGCAGGTCGACGCGGCGCGTCGAGGAGACCCGGCGGCCCTGGAGGCCATCGCACGCGCCGAGCTGCCGCGCGTGGAGCGCACGCTCATCAAACTGCTCGGGCCGCGCGACGATCTCGAGGACCTCGTCCAGACGGTCTTCGTCGAGTTCTGTCGCGCCTTGCCGCGGTTCCGGGGCGAGAGTCAGCTCAGCTCCTTCGTCGGCGGGATCACCATTCGCGTCGCGCGGCGCGCGATGCGGCCGACGGCCTGGTTCCGGCGACGCGCCGACGTCGAGGTCGAGGCGGTCGAGCCGAGTTCGAGCGCCGAGCAGCGCGCCGACGCTCGAGACGCGTTGCGCCGGGTGCGCAAGGCCCTCGAAGGCATCGCGCCGAAGAAGCGCATCGCGTTCCTGTTGTGGGCGCTCGACGGGAAGACGCCGCAAGAGATCGCGGACATGACGAACACGTCGTTGTCCGCGACGCGCTCGAGGATCTTCTACGCGAAGAAGGAGCTCGAGAAGCGGGCGGCGCACGATCCCGTGTTGCGAGAGTTGATCGGGGAGGGCCTGCCATGAGCGACGAGCGCATGCAGACGCGACTGGAGCGACTCGCCGACGCCGAGGGGGAGGGCCTCGACGGGGGGGCCCGCGCGCGGATCATCGAGGGGGTGGCGCGGTCCGGCCCGGGGCTCGTCAAGGCGGCGCACCGTCGGCGCGTCGCGATGCGCGTGGCGGGCGCGGGGGGCGCCGTCGCGATCGTCGCGGGGATCGTCGTCGCGCAGCAGCCCTCACGACCGCCGTGCGAGGCGTGGGCGCCGATCGCCGCGTCGGCCGTGGAGGGAGAGACCACGCTCGGTCGCCGCGGGCGCGTGGAGGCCGAGCCCGGGACCGAGGCGCGCATCGAGGGGACGGACGCGTGCGTCACGACCCTCGCGCTCGAGGCGGGGCGCGTGGTCGTGTACGCGGACGACCTCGGTGGCGGCGCGCTTCGCGTGCGGACCGTCGAGGGGGACGTCGAAGTCCACGGGACCGTCTTCTCGGTCGCCGTCGAAGAGGCGCACGTCGCGATCGAAGTGACCGAGGGGCGCGTCGCGTGGAAGGCGAAGGGCGAGGCGCCGGTGTTCCTCGGCGCGTCGC
>JAUHYN010000216.1 GCA_030426505.1 bacterium
CCGAGGGGCGCGTGCCCGACGTGATCCTCGACGACTACCTGCGCGAACGCGGCTACGCGCGGTCCTTCCGCGAAGACATCCTGTACGTCACGCTCGCCGCGGTGCTGACCTGCTCAGTGGAGGCGGTTCGTAGCTACCCCGCGCGCGCGGTTCTCGAGTTCTTCGTCAAGACCTTCGGGACTGCATTCGGGCGCGTCGCGACGGGGACACAAGCGGTGGTGGCACGCATGACCCAGCGCGCCGCGCGCGTTCACCTCGAGACACGCATCGAGTCGGTGCGCGTGGACGGCGACGAGGTCGTGGTGCGCGACGGCACCGGACACGAGCGCCGCTTCGAACACGTGGTCATCGCGACGCAGGCCCACCGCGTCCTCGGCTTGCTCCACGAGGCAGGCCCCGAGGAGCGCGCCGCCTTCTCCGCCTTCTCCGTGTCGCGGTTCTCGTGTGTGGTGCATCGAGATCCGAAGTTGATGCCGCGCGATCGCGCGGGGTGGCGGCCGATCAACGCACTGCGCGCCGACGTGTCCGGAATGCCCATGTACACGATGTGGATGAACCGCATCGTCGACGACGTCCCGGAGGATCCGCCCCTCTTCCAGACGATCAACCCGCTCATCGAGCCCGACCCCGCCCTGGTGGTGTCCGAGCTCGGGCTCGATCGGCCGATGCTCACCCGCGAGACACTCGGCGCCGTTCGTCGCGTGCGGGCGCTGCACGCCCAACCGAATCGGCGCGTCTGGTTCTGTGGCTCGTACCTCACGGAGGGGCTGCCGCTGCTCGAGGCCGCGACGACCAGCGCGACCGAGGTCAGCGCCCACATCCGCGACGCTCAGTCGCGCCTCGCACGAACCAGAACGTAGCGAGCGGCGCGCGTACGGAGGACCCAGCGGGCGAAGTGCGCCGTGACCGTGTACCTCCGCCGATCGTGGCGCGCGATCGCGGTCCCGTCACCGACGTAGTCGACGAAGCCGCCGAGCACCTCCTCGGTGAGATCCTCGATGCCGTCCCACGTCAGCCCAGCGCGCACGAGGAGCGCACGCAGCTCGTCTTCGGTGCGCGGGGCGCCGGGGCCGAAGCGACATGCGCGACCGATCGCCCACGCGACCGTTCGCGCGCGGCGGGAATCTGCGTCGATGACGAAGTCGGTGAACCGAAACACGCCCCCTGGCCGGAGCGAGCGCCCCACAGCGTGGGCGGTGCGGAGGAGGTCGAAGTGGTAGGCGGCGTCCACGGCGAGTACGACGTCGGAGGGCTCGTCGAGCGCGTGCGCGGGGCTGCTTCGGATGGAGTCGGAGGCGCGTGCGGCCGGATCGTACCCGATCGCGCGGGCCGCCCCTCTTCGACGCCACTGGTTCAAACCGGCGCCGGTCCCGCACCCGAGCTCGACCACCGCGCGCCCTTCGAGCTCGACGTCCCCGACGCGGTCCGCGAGCGCGATCTGCGCGGACTCGTAGGTGCGTCCCGGCGCCCAGAGGCCGAGGTTGCGCCAGGCCGGTGTGGTCACGCGGACAGGTTAACAGCTCGGTGATAAACGTCCGCTCGATCGGTTGCCCGATCGGCAGGCCGGGCGTGGTGGGCGATCATCGTAGCCGTGTCGATGGGGAGGAAGACGGGAACGATGACGATGACGACCTGTCGGGAACAGGTACTGGCAACAGCGAGCCCGGCGAGAGTTCGAAGGTCGAGCTCGTCGGTGACAATGGCTACGACAAGGGAGAGCTGCTCGTACGCCTCAACGAAGCAGGCTTTCGCACGTACATCGCGGAACCGAAGGCCCCTTTTTCACCGGGCTGTTGACGTAGGTCCGTCGAACACGCTGCGGAGTCAGCGTCGTCGTGGCGCACGGAATGCGTCTGCACGACGTGTCGGCGCAGACTTGTCGGCGCGCGCCCGCGAGTAGCTCGACCAACGCGTCACCGGCGCGATCCGATCGGCACGAACCGTGCTGAGTACATCCCCATATGTCGAAGTTTCGCCCACTCCATGACCGCCTGCTCGTCCGGCGCCTCGAGCCCGAAGACCGAACAAAGGGAGGGATCTTCATTCCCGACAGTGCCCAAGAGAAGCCCGTCGAAGGCAAGGTCATTGCCGTAGGTAGCGGGAGGGTCCTCGAAGACGGGAGCATTCAAAAGCTCGGGGTCCAGAAGGGCGATCGCGTCCTCTTCGGGCGCTACGCCGGTACCGAGATCGAGTTCAACGGTACCGAGCACACGATTCTCCGCGAGGACGAAGTCCTCGGTCTGTACGAATAGGATCCGAGGAAAATCAGTATGTCTGCGAAACAAATCCACTTCGATGCTCGCGCGCGGAACGAGATTTCCGTCGGAGTCGATACCCTCGCCAACGCCGTGAAGGTCACGCTTGGACCCCAGGGTCGCAACGTCCTGATCGCGAAGTCCTGGGGGGCTCCGCTCGTCACGAAGGATGGCGTCACCGTCGCCAAGGAGATCGAGCTCGAGAACAGCTTCCAGAACATCGGTGCACAGATGGTCAAGGAGGTCGCGAGCAAGACCTCCGACAGGGCTGGAGACGGAACGACGACGGCGACCGTCCTTGCCCAAGCCATTTACCGCGAGGGTCTCAAGCTCGTGGCGGCGGGGCACGATCCAATGGAACTCAAGCGTGGGTTGGAGTGGGGCGTCGAGCGTGTTGTCGGGCAACTCAGAACGATGAGCAAGGACTGCAAGTCGAAGCACGAGATCGCCAACGTCGGCACGATATCGGCGAACGGCGACCGCGCCATTGGCGATCTCATCGCGGACGCGATGGACCGTGTCGGTAAGGACGGCGTCATCACCGTCGAGGAGGCCAAGAGCCTCGATACCACCCTCGAATTCGTCGAAGGCATGAGCCTCGATCGCGGCTACCTCTCCCCCTATTTCGTGACCAATCCCGAGAAGATGGTCGCGGATCTCGAAGACCCCTACATCCTCCTTCACGAGAAGCGGGTGTCGAGCATGACGGACCTCCTTCCGCTCTTGGAGGCGGTCGCGAAGAGTGGCAAGCCGCTCCTGATCATCGCAGAAGACGTCGACAACGACGCGCTCGCGACTCTCGTCGTGAACCGCCTCCGCGGCAGCCTCAAATGCGCCGCGATCAAGGCGCCTGGCTTCGGAGATCGACGGAAGGCGATGCTCGAGGACATTGCGGTCCTCACATTGGCCCAAGTGGTCTCCGCGGAACTCGGCACGAAGCTCGAGAAGGTCACCCTCGATGATCTCGGCCGCTGCAAACGCGTCACGATCGACAAGGACAGCACCACCATCGTGGACGGAGCCGGAGCCAAGGATGCGATTCGGAGTCGCGTCAAACAACTCGAGGCCCAGATGGAAGCCACGGACTCGGACTACGATCGCGAGAAGCTCGAAGAGCGCATCGCCAAGCTCGTGGGGGGAGTGGCGATCATCAAGGTAGGTGCGGCGACGGAGATCGAGTTGAAGGAGCGCAAGGCTCGCGTCGAGGATGCGATGCACGCCACGCGCGCGGCCCGAGAAGAGGGGGTCGTGCCTGGGGGAGGCGTCGCGCTACTTCGCGCACGAAAGGCGCTGAGCGACCCCGACCTCGACGCGTCGCGAAGCGCGGGCGTGAAGATCCTGTGGCGTGCGTGCGAGGAACCCATCCGCCAGATCGCCAACAACGCCGGCCATGAAGGGTCGGTGGTGGTGGACAAGGTTCTCCACGGCAAGAATGCATACGGCTTCAATGCGCGCACGGAGGCGTACGAGGATCTCGTGAAGGCCGGCGTCCTCGACCCGACCAAGGTGGTTCGCACCGCCCTCGAGAATGCCGTGAGTGTTGCGGCGCTGCTCCTCACCGTCGCCGCGGTGGTGACCGAGAAGTCGCAGGACGATCCGGATAGTGGATCGTTCTCGGGTTCGGATGACGGCGCCTACGTCTGAGCCGACTCGCATCCGGACGGATGAGTCGTAGTCGTCCTCGCCTCGTCCCGTTCCCTCCCGCCCCCGAACGCAGAACCTTCGGAATCAAGCGATGTCGTCGCATCCCTTGCGGCGCATCCGCTCTCGTGCGGGTTGCGTCGGGCCGGCTAGCCGCCGCATTATTATTCCTAGCCCGCGCCCTCGGACTTCTTCTCGGAGCGATCACGTCATCAGCGCCCCCGGGTCGGCGGGGCGATCGGCGCAGAGTTTTGGACTCCTTCTCGGAGCGAACACGTCAGCAGCGCACGCGGTCGGCGGGGACGATCGTCCTCGAGTCGCGGCACCTCTCCCTCAGCGCGCGGCACGCCTCGGTGTCCTCGGGCGGAGGCAGCGGGTCGCGGAGGCGGCACTCCAGCGACTCGGTGCGCTCCCTCGCGGCGAAGAGCCGCGCTTCGGCGCAGGCCGCGAAGTCGCCGACGGTGGCGTCGCATCGGTCGAAGCCCGCGATGCAAGCCAGGTTGCAGGCGACGACCGGAGGGAGGTCGTCGAGGAGCTCGTCGTCGCGGACCCGCGAACAGATCGGCTCGTCGCGCGCGTGTGCGAACACCGCGTTGGCCTCGCCGCGGTAGAGCTTCGAGCGCGTGCCGTTGTCGATGACCTCGTCCTCGAACTCGGCGAGCGCTTCGCAGGTCGCCTCGATGCTCGCGGCGTCGAGCCCGGCGACCGGGAGGCCCGGGTCCACCGGCGGTTCGAAGGTGGGATCGCCGCCGCAAGCGGCCAGCGTGAGCAGGGCGAAGCCGCCGCGCCTCACGACGGATCCTCCCACTGGGCAGTCGCCTCGCTCAGCGCTTCATGCAGCGCCGCCGTCTCCGCGGAGACGATGGTGACGTCGAAGGCCCCGTCCGCTTCCTGCGTCTGCACCGACGCGTGTGGCCACTGCGTCAGGAGCTTCGCGAGTCCGTCGGCTCCGGATTCCCGCGTGAGCCGAACCCACCACACGACGCCGAGGTCGTCGCCCTCGCGCACGAGGTAGAGCTGGTCCCCGCCCCACACCACCTCGTTCAGCGGCTGCGGCGCCTGCGCGTAGGCGAGGAGGGACAGCACCAGGTAGGCGCCGAGGGTGTCTTCCTGCACCCGCTCGCCCGGGAGCGGGGGCGCGGGCCGCGAGACGACGGGCGGCGTCACTCCCAGCAGCTCGGCGGTCGAGGCCGGCGGATCCTCGAAGCGGGCCTGCAGGCCGGTTTCGCGGTCCGTGTTCCAGGCGTCGAGGGCGCCGACGACGGCGCCGAACTCGCCGAAGCGTACGGTGCCATCGACGACGGGCCGAGCGGACTCGTACGTCAGACCGTAGGCGCGGTCGAGGTTGCGCCGGGCGACGGCTCGATCGTCGGCGAGGTTGGAGAGGGGGCGAAGGTCGCCGTGTGGTCCAGTCCGATCAGGCGGTCGCGGCGAACGCCGGTCGTGTCGACGGGCCCAAGGCTCTGCGTTCAAAGCGAGGTGAGCGCCTCCGAGCGATAGTCGTGGAACGTCGCGCTCGGCTCGGGGTCGAGCGGGGCTCGCCACGGATGCAGGCCACGTAGCGCATGACTGACCGGGCGCCTTCCACGCCGAGGGCCAACGTTCGCCAGGGGTTCTTGCCGCTCATGCGCGGCGTTGCAGCCCGCGATTCACGGCCACGCCAAACACCGGGAGCGCACCGCGCCGAGGCCCTCGGTGAAGAGCGCGACCAGCCCGTCGCCGTCCTCGATCAGTCCGTCGCCGAAGCTCGGGAACGCGTCCGGCGCCCCGATGCGCCGCCACGGGCGGAGTCTCTCGAGCGTGGTGGCGTCGAACGCGGCGACCATGACCTCGGAGGACACGAAGTCCTCGTCGTACGCCGTCGCGATGATCGCGAGCTCGCCGTCGCGCTCGACGACGACGGGCGCCGGGCCGAACGACTCCGAGGGGCGCTGCGCGGCGATCGGTGTGAGGTCGGCGTCCGCGCGGACGAGGATCGTCGCGTCGTTGACGATGGACGTGGCGAACAGGCCGTCGCCGAGCGGTCCGGCGATCGGGAGCAGGACGCGGCTGTCGTCCTCGGGGAACGGGACTTCGGCGAGGTCGACGCGCGCGGTCGGCGCGAGGTCCTCGCCGAGGTACGCGGCGAACAGCACGCCGGCGTCCGGTGCGGTCCGCCTGAGCCCGACGAACACGGGGCCGTTCGGGAGCGCGGCGAGGACGCCGATGCCTTCTACCTTCGTCGAGGTTTCGACGCCTTCGGCGGCGTCGAAGAGGTGTGTCTCGAGGGCGCCGAAGCGGGCGACGGCGACGATCGTTCGCCCGTCCTCATCGACGACCGCGTCGATCACGAAGTCGTCGTCGTCGACTTCGACTTCGTCGTTCGAGATCACCTCGCCGGTCGGGCGGACGCGAGCGACGCCGACGAGCTGGCGGTCGTTCCACGTCATCGCGAAGTCGCCTCCGGTCGTGGTGGTGGCGTCCAGGTCGAAGGCGCGCTCGGTCTCGAGCCCGAGCGGGGTGGCGGCCCCGGCCGGGCGGGCCGACTCGGGGTCGAGCGCGAGGAGCTCGAGCGCTTGGTCTCGGAGGATCACGACGCGGTGATTCGGATCGCCGCGGACGAACGAAGCGGCGCCGTCGCCCTCTGCGAGCGTGCGGTTGATGCCGCACGGCGTTGCCTCCACGAAGCCCGGATTCACGCGGGCGAACTCCGCGCGGTCGGCCGAGGTGAAGCCGGTGATGGACAGGACGGCGGTGTCCGGATCTTCGGGCGCGTACATCACGGCCGACGGCTCGTCTTCGATGTGTTCGAGGCCGAGGACGTGCCCGAGCTCGTGTTGCATCAGGACGAGGAACGTCGAAGCCGTCAACGTGGCCTCGTCGGGGCACACGAAGATCGCGCCTTCGCGGAGGTCCGAGGTGTAGCCGACGTAGGGGTCGCCGTTGTCGAAGCGACAGTCGGGATCCGAGAGCGCGACCGTAACGATACGATCCCCCGCGACGGGCTCACCTACGCGGATCCGTGTGCCGACCTCGACGTTCCAGCCGTCGGCGGCCGCGGCCGCGAGGCGGTGATGCATGGGCTCGAATTCGTCGGAGAGGACGAGCACGAGCGACTCGTTGGGGCGCACTGTTTCGCCGTCTTCGTCTCCGCATCCGCCGAGTAAGAGGGCTGCGACGAGCGCGACGCAGGCGATCGATTCAGCAGAAGGAGACCGCATCGCGGCGTACGGTACGCCGCCCGAGCGCGCGAATCCAACCGTCGCGGCCGGCTACGCATGACGGGCCGCTTCAGAACGTCTACGTTGCCTCGGTGCGCCTCTGCTTCGAACACGTCCTCACCGACGCCGGCTGGCGCGAGCGCGTCGCGATCGACGTCGACGAAGCGGGTTTCGTCACCGCGATCGCGCCGACCGAGGGGGCCTGCGCGCCGGGCTTCGTGGTCCCGGGCCTCCCGAACCTCCACTCGCACGCGTTCCAGCGCGCGCTCGCCGGACGCACGGAGCACGTGGCGCCCGGTCGAGAAGACTCGTTCTGGACGTGGCGCACGCAGATGTACGCGTTGGCGCTCGCCTGCACCCCCGACGACCTCGAAGCGATCGCCGCGCAGCTCTACGTCGAGATGCTCGAAGCCGGCATGACCGCGGTCGGTGAGTTCCACTATCTGCACCACGCGCCCGACGGCCCGTACGACGCGCGCGACGAGATGAGCGCGCGCATCTTCGCGGCGGCCGAAGCGACCGGCATCGCGCTCACGCACCTCCCGGTGCTCTACATGACCGGCGGCTTCGACGCGCCCGCGGAGGCGCACCAGCGACGGTTCGTCCACGCCGACGTCGACGCGTTCCTCGCGCTGGTCGACGACAGCAAGCGGCACCTCACGCCGACCTCCCGCATCGGCGTCGCGCCGCACAGCCTGCGCGCGGTCCCCGGCGACGCGCTCGCGCGCGTGATCGCCGACAGCGAGGGCCCCGTTCACATCCACATCGCGGAGCAGACCAAGGAGGTCGACGACTGTATCGAGCACCTCGGCCACCGCCCCGTGGAGTGGCTCCTCGCGAACGCAGAGGTCTCGTCGCGCTTCTGCCTCGTCCACGCGACGCACGTCACCGACGGCGAGGTGAAGCAGATGGCCGAGTCCGGCGCGATCGCCGGCCTGTGTCCGACGACGGAGGCGAACCTCGGCGACGGCCTCTTCCCCGCCGCGCGCTTCCTCGGGGACGGCGGCGCGTTCGGCGTGGGGAGCGACAGTCACGTGACCGTGAGCGCCTCCGAGGAGCTACGACTCCTCGAGTACGGGCAGCGGTTGATCACGCAGCACCGCAATCGCCTCGCGGGCGCGTCGGGGCACGTGGGCGAGGCGCTGTGGACGCGCGCTGCAGCCGGTGGGGCGAAGGCGCTCGCGCAGCCCGCCGGCGCGATCGCGGTGGGGCGCCGCGCGGATCTCGTGCGGCTCGACGCGAATCACCCGCGGCTCGTCGGGCACGGCCCCGAGACGGCGCTCGACGCGTGGATCTTCGGGAGCACGGACGCGCCGGTGCAGGACGTGTGGGTCGCCGGGCGGCGCCGGGTCGAGGGCGGGCGTCACGCGCAGCGCGATGTGATCGCGGCGCGGTTCGGTGACGTCGTGCGGCGGCTGTTCGCGTGAGTGGAGTGCCCAGCGGGGCCGCGTGCCCGCGACCCCGCCGGACGATGCGCCCCGTTCGGGCGCGGTGATCAGTAGGAGAGGGGGTAGCCGTCGGCCTCGATGACCGCGGCGGCGATCTTTCGCTTCAGTGGAACGAGCGGCCGCGTGACGTCGAGGTGGAGCCGCTTGAGCTCCATGAACCGCGTGTACTGGTCTTCGTCCGGGAAGAGCTCGACCACGATGCGCCGGGCGCGGGCCATCGCGCGCTCGTAGATCTCGTGGGCTGCGACCTTCGCGAACCAGCGGTGCAGCTCGGCGTCCTTCTCGCGCGCTTCGGTCTGCGCCTGCATGGCGCGACGCACGACGGTGTCGATCGTGTACGCGTCGATGCACATGTCGGCGAGCATCGTCAGCTGCTCCTGCTCCTTCTCGAGCTCGGTCATCAGCTTCATGGCCGCGGTGCCGATCGAGTAGATCGTCGCCTTGCGGACGAGCTCTGCGAGCTGGAGGGCGAGCGCGAGGGGTGAATCCTCGAGCGGAGGCACGGGCGAAGCGGCGCGCGAGAGCGAGCTCTGGATCTCCTGCGTGATGGGCAGGATGTTGAGCTGGCCCTTCATCGCGCGCTTGAGGATCGTCCCCGGGATCAGCATCCGGTTGATCTCGTTGGTGCCCTCGAAGATGCGGTTGATGCGGCTGTCGCGGTACGCGCACTCGACCGCGTACTCCTCGCTGTAGCCGTAGCCGCCGTGGATCTGCACGGCTTCGTCCACGACGAAGTCGAGCGCCTCGGAGCCCGAGACCTTCATGATGGAGGCCTCGATGTTGTACTCCTCGATCGCCGCGACCAGCTCGAGGGCGCGCTCCGTGCCTTCCTTGTCGACGTTCGCCATCGCGGCGTCGATGTTCCCCGTCGTGCGGTAGCTCGTGGACTCGATCATGTACGTCCGCACCGCCATGTCCGCGAGCTTGGTCTGGATGACGCGGAAGTCGGCGAGCGCGGTGCCGAACTGCTTGCGCTCCTTGGCGTACTTCGTCGCGACGGACAGGACGCTCTTCGCGCCGCCCATCACCGCGACGCCGAGGCGCAGGCGGCCCATGTTGAGGATGTTGAACGCGATCTTGTGGCCCTTGCCCTCCTCGCCGAGGAGGTTGGCCTTCGGGATCTTCACGTTGTCGAAGGACAGCGCGCAGGTCGACGAGCCGTGGATGCCCATCTTCGGCTCTTCGGCGCCGACCTCGAAGCCGGGCGTGTCACGGGGCACGAGGAACGCCGAGAACTTCTTGCCGTCGATCTTCGCGAAGACCGTGAACACGTCCGCGATCTGCGCGTTCGTGATCCACATCTTCGAGCCGTTGAGCACCCAGTGCTGGCCGTCGTCACTGAGGACGGCGGTGGTCTTGGCGGCGAGGGCGTCGGAACCGGAGCCGGACTCGGTGAGTGCGT
>JAUHYN010000217.1 GCA_030426505.1 bacterium
TTGCCGCGACGACGACGACTGCGTGGATCAGATCGGGCTGGTCTGCACGAACGGGACGCCGGTCTGCGAGAAGCCTTCGATCAACCCGCTCGAGTGGTACTGCCTCTGCGACCTCCCGCCGGAGTGCGCGGTCGACGCCGACTGCGCGCAGATGCAGCCGCCCATCCCCGACTGCCCCGGCACCTGGGCCTGCGTCACCGACGTCTGCGAGTTCACGCCCATCGCCGTCTGCGATGAAGAGGTCCGCGACGGCGGCGTCGCGCGCGACGGCGGTGAAGCGATCGCCGACTCCGGCGTCACACCCGAAGACGCGGGGAGCGCTCCGCGCGACGGCGGCGCAACTCCATCCCGTGACGGTGGCGAGCCCACGCCCGAGGACGCCGGCGCGACCGTCACGACCGACGCCGGCGACCCGACCGCAGCGCCCGCGCCGTCCGGCGGCTGCGGGTGCCGCGCCGAGGCCGGCGCCGAGGACCCGAGCGTCTTCGCGCTGATCCTCCTCGCGCTCGGTGCGCGCCGCCGACGTCGCGCGGTGTCGCACAACCCTCGGCGCTGATCGCCGCGGCACTTCCTCAGCGCCGGGCGCGCGAAGACGAGCGCGGCTTCCGCTCGTCCTTCACGCGCTTGCCACGTACGTAACGCTCTTCTCGGCGCAGCGTGCCGTCGGGGTCGAACGACTTCCAGGCGCCGTGTTTGGCGTCGTCCTCGTACTGGCCCTCCAGCCGCGCGTACGCCGCCCCGTCCTTCGTCCGACCGAACTCCACGTACCGACCGTGCTTCTTCCCCGCGCGGTACGTGGTCTCGCGTTCGAGGAGCCCGTCGCTGCGGTAGTCCTTGCGGACGCCGTCCTGCGCGTCGGCGACGTAGCGGGTGACGACGTCGAGGTAGCGTTTGCCGTCGGACCGGCCCCAGCTCTGGTACGCCCCCTCCTTCTTGCCGCCGCGGTACTCCTGGGTGCTGCGGACTTCTCCGTCGTCGCCGAAGTGCCTCGTCACGCCCTCCTCGACGCCCTTCACGTACGTGCGCTCCGCGGACAACTTCCCGTCGCGATAGAAGCGCCAGGTCCCGGAGCGCTCCCCGTCCACGTGCTGGCCCTCGTACCGGAGCTCGCCGTCTTCGGCGAACGTCGCGGCGGGGCCGTTCTTCATGTCCTTGGCGTAGCGCTCGACCTCGTACTTGTAGCCGCGTTGGCCGTGATAGCGCGTCCACTCGCCCTGCTTCACGCCGTCGACGTACGGCCCCTCGTCGGTCTTGACGCCGCGGCGCGACCAGCGCGTCCACGTGCCGACGCGCCGCCCGCGCTCCGAACGGCCGCGCTCCGCGACCTGGCCGTTCTCGTGGAACCGCTCGTACGCGCCGTGCGCCTCCCCGTCGCGATACTCGATCCGCGACGCCACCTCCCCGTTCGCGTGATACTGCGCGGCCAAACCGTGCCGCCGGTTCTGATCGTCGACGCAGTACCAGTTGCGCCCTTCGGGCGGCCCCGCGCCGACGCGCTGCGTGCCCGGCAACGGGCAGCGCTTCGGATCCGGTTCGCCGATGCGCTTCGCCGCGCGCGGCGCCGCCGGCGAGAGCGCGACGACCGCCTTCTCGACGGAGCGCACCAGCGCCGCGATCCCACAGCCGCCGGTCGCGTCGGCCGCGCCCGCGCTCGCCGCGGTGCGCAGATCGTAGACGACGATCGAGACCGCACACGCGTCCCCGATGCGCAGGACCTTCGTCGAGACGGTCTTCTGCGCGGCGAGCTCCTTGCCGATCTCGATCTGGCAGGCCTCGTCGTAGCACTCCTTGTACGACTCGGCCTTCGCGCGGCGCAGGCGCTTCGCGACCTCGGCGCGCGGGACCACGGAGAAGCGCCCCGCGGCCGCCACCTTGGTGTGCAGGTACTCGAAGAGGGTGCGGCGTTCGTCCGCGGAGAGGCGCACGCCCGACAGCTCGACGTCGAACACCGCGACGACGTCAGGAGATTCGGCGCGCGCGGACGGCGAGGCCGCGGCGGACAAGAGGACGAGGACGATCACCGAGGCCCGCATGATGCCGAGGACACTAACCGGCGCGGCCCGCGACCCGAACCGATCATCGTCGGACCGGCCGGTGGCCCCGGCCGCGCCCCGAACCCGCTCCGCGCGTGCTAACTTCTCCCGCGTGGATCTCCGCCCCGCCGAGCTGATGGGCCGCTGGTACCCCGCGACCTCCGAGGAATGCGACGCCCTCCTCGCCGCCTCCGGTGAGGCGTCGGTCGACGGCGAGGCGTTCGGCGCGATCGTCCCGCACGCCGGCTGGGTCTACTCCGGCGCCGTGGCCTACGAGGCGCTCGCCGCCGTGCGGCGCCAACGCCCCGACGCCGACCTCGTGATCGTGTTCGGCGGCCACCTCGGCCCGCGCGATCCGATGCGCGTGTTCCTCGGCGGCGGGTGGGAGACGCCGTACGGCCCGGCCGAGATCGCGAGCGGCCTCGCCGAGGACATCGGTATGGGGATCGAGTGCGACCCCGAGACGCCCGACGAGTACTACGACGACAACGCCGTCGAGGTCGTGATGCCGATGGTGAAGAAGCTGTGGCCCGACGCCGCCTTCCTCACGATCGGCGTCCCCCCCACCGAGCAGGCCACGAAGATCGGCGCCGAGGTCCTGGACCTCGCGCGCCGCCGCGGCTTCGAGCGCATCGTCGCCGTCGGCTCGACCGACCTCACCCACTACGGCCCGAACTATCGCTACGTCCCGAACGGCCGAGGCCGCGTGGGCCTCGAGTGGGTCAAGACCGTCAACGACCCGCAGCTGATCGCTCGAATGGAATCGTTCGAAGCGAATCGAATCGTGTGGACCGCCCAGCGCTCCCGCAACGCCTGCTGCCCGGGCGCCGCCGCCGCCGCGATGGCCGTCGCCAAGGGCCTCGGCGCCTCGCGCGGCGTGGTCACCCGGTACACCACGAGCTACGACGTGCGCCCGTCCGACCCGGAGCCGTCGAGCTTCGTGGGCTACGTCGGCGTGGTCCTCACCCGCTGACGACTCTTCGAGGGGTCGCTCGGGCGCGGCGCCGTGGTTCCTCGCCGCGGACGCGACCGGCCGCGTGGTCGCCGCCGGATACCGCGGCGGCCAGAACCAACGACGGCACGGGCGATCGCCTCGTGACGTACTTCGCGAACGTCGGCGCTCGGCGCGGCGCCTCCCTCGAGCGTGTCACCCCGGCGCGCGCCAGCGTTTGGCGAACGCACGATCCGTGGTCACCTTCACTCCGGTGAGCTCGTCGGCGGTCTCCGCACTTCGAATCGCAGCGGCACGACGCCGAACTGGATCACGTCCCCGTGGCGCAGCCGCGCGTTGGTGACGGGTTGGCCGCGGCGACGGATCCCGGCCGGGCTGTCGTACGCGCCGATCCACCACGCGCCGTCGCGCCACTCCACGTACGCGTGGCGCTGGGCGATGCCCATGTCGCGGATGACGAGTGAACACGCGCGGCTCCGGCCGATCACGAACAGGCGATCCTTCTCGAGCACGAACACGTCGCCGCTCGTGGTGATCGCACACATGCGGTCCTCGGCGTCGGCGTCGCGCTCCACGTAGCGGAAAGTGATCTGCCCAACTCGGATCTCGTCGCCGGAGTGGAGCTCGTGCGAAGTCGTCGCGCGCCCGTTCACGAGCGTGCCCGCGCTCGAGCCGAGGTCGACCACGAAGAACCGTCCGTTCTGCGCGACCACCTGCGCGTGCGCGCGCGACACGGTCTCGTTGTGGACGATGATGTCGCAGTTGCGACCGCGCCCGATCGACTGCTCCGCGCGCAACACCACCACGCGCCCGTCCTCGTCACCGCCGAGCTGTTCGAGGCGCGCCGCCGGGTACTCGCCCGCCACCGCGTGGACGAGGCGCTGCCCGTACTCGTTCTCCATCCGGTGGTCGGAGACCGAGAAGCTCTCACCCGACAGCTCGATCGAGAGCTGCGAGCGGCGGAACTGGCGGTACAGATCCATCGTCGGGCGGTTCGCGAGCGCGTTGGACTCGTCGCGGAGCACTTCGCAGGCGTCCGCGAGTTCGAGGTGCTTCGCCGGATCGAACCAGCGCTCCCGCCCGATGATCTCGAGCATCCCGGTGAGCACCTTCGCCGCGGCCTCGTAGTCGCCGCGGTCCGCGAGGATGCGCGACTCCTTCCGCGCCTCGTCGCAGCGCGCGAGCAACACCGACGCGCGCGCTTCGGGGTGGACCGTCGGCAGCGTGTCCGCGACCTGGATGTCGACACACTTGCGCACCGTGAAGCGGTGATCCGACCCCGCGATGCGGCACGTGAGGATCACGTCGAGCCCCGGGTAGACCGACGACTTCGACCACGGCCCCAGCCCGATCTCCACGACGATGCGGCGCTTGGTCTGCAGGAAGATGTCCGGCAACCGCAACACCAACCCACCCGCACCGAAGCGCTGCTCGTACTTCCCGAGCACGCGCCGGATCTCGATCCCCTCGCGCGGCATCAACCGCAGCTCCACCGCCTCGCCGACGATGTCGGCCTGCGCGCCGAGCGCCTTCGCGAACGCGAACTCACACACCTCGGACTGCGGGATGTACTGGTAGCGACCGCCCCCGGCGTCACTCGCGGCCGCGAGGACGTCCTCCTGGTGGTGCGGCCCGTAGCCGAGGCTCCACAGCGTCCCCTTGTCGCGCCACGGCCGAACGACCTCCGCGAGCGTCATCGGTGTACACAGCCCGATGTTCGGCACGCCGTCGGAGAGCAGGAACATCATCCGACGCGCTTCGCCCTCGACGCCCATCGTCCGCGCGACCTCGAGGCCCGCGGCCATGTTCGTCTGCCCGCTCGCGACGAGCGAGGCGAGCGCCTCCTCCAGCGCGTCGAACGAATCGGACGACGCGCGCGAAGACGGCATCACGACGCGCGCCTCGTTCGCGAACGTGACGACGCCGAAGCGATCGCGCGGCATCAACATCGACGCGAGCCGCTTCACCGACCCGACCACGTGTTCGAGCGGCGGCCCCTTCATCGAAGCCGAAGTGTCGAGCACGAACACTACGTCGAACGGCGGCCGATCCCGCAGCGTCGTCTCCTCGGCTTCGACGTCGATCGCGACGAACGCCTCGGCGCGATCACTGGCCGGGACGTTCGTGCGATCCAGACGCGCGTGGACGGCGAGCGGGGCGTTCATCCGGCGCGCTACTCTCGCCGAGTCAGCGCGAAGAGGAAACCGCCGATCAGGAGGATCGTCGCGAGCGGCGCCCCCGCGCGACCAGGGCGACCAGCGTGCGAGCAGCCGCCGTACCCTTCGTCCGAATCGACGATCACGAAGCTCGGCCCCTCGGGCGGGAAGCACTGCGCGGTGGGCCCGCCGGCCGGGTAGATGAAGCAGATGCCGTCGCGATCGTCGGTCTCGAGCGAGCGCTTCTTCGTCTCACACGGCGGCGCGCTCGCGAACATCGTGGTGTTCTCGTAGCGCGTGGTGTTCGGCGGATGCTCCAACCCGACCACGTGACCGACCTCGTGGGTGAGCGTGTTGCGGAGGTCCATCGTCCCGGCGCCGTCGCGGCACGTCTCATCGACGCGCGCGAAGTCGAAGTGTTCGTCGTTGATCTCGATGTCGGCGTCCACGACGCGACCGCTGCGCGTGTCGTAGGCGCTGGTCGTCACCGCGATCGCGCCCGAGTCGTACTCCCAGCCGGTCCGCAACACGACCAACACGTTGCGGTTGAGTTGGCCGTCCTTGTACTCCGCGACGAGCGATGGCGCCGTGCCTTGGAACGGGAGCGTCATGTCCGAGCACTCGACGTCCTCCCACGCGGAGAACGAGCCGAACACCTCCGCCTCGCCGAGCGCACGATCGCCGAGGAGGTTGAAGACGTCGTCTTCCGCGAACCAGGGGATCGATCGCTCCATCCACACCAGCGACGGCCCGCTATCCGGCGCCACGCGGCTGCACTTGAACGCGTAGGCCTCGGTCGCCATCGACGCGGCGACAGCGACGGCGAGCGGGATCGCGAGACGCACCCGGGGAGCATGGCGAAGCCGGGTCATCGTGTCGACCTGCGCGCGATGAACAGGAGCCCCGCGAGGAGCGCGAGGCCCCACCCACCGCGACCGTGCGCCGACGCACAGCCGCACCCGTCCGCCAGGAGCGGCGCGGGCGCGACGACGCAAGCGTCGGGGACGCGCGCGGCGACGGTCGATCCGTAGGCGCCCGTGGCCGGATCGAGCGCGAGGAGGTCGACCGCTCCGGTCAACGCTTCCGCGACCTCGAACCCGGCGGCGGTCTTCGTCCCGGTGAGGGTGCGGCGCGCGTCGAGGTCGGTGCGGAGCTCGAGGCGATCGTTCGGTTCGAAGGCGCCGGTGACGATCAGCGCGCCGTCGGGACATCGGCGCTCGAGGCCGGTGACGCTCGGGATGCGCGCCTGCTGTTGGCCGCCGTAGTGGACGGCGACGGCGGCGAGATCGTCGGCGTTGGGCTCGGCGCGGATCACGCCGCGCGCGAGCGTGGGCGCCATGACGGCTTCGAGGATCCGCGCGCGGAGGCTCGGCGGATCTTCCGGGACGGAGAAACACGACGGGTACGTGCGGCCCGGGTCGCCGCAGGAGTGCGCGAAGCCGAGGAGGTGGCCGAGCTCGTGGAGGACGACGCTCTCGGTATCGAACGTCCCGGGCGCGCCGTCCGCGAACACGAAGCGCTCGCCGTTCAGATAGAGATCCGACTCCATCGTGCGGCCGGTCGAGACATCGAAGAAGACCTCGGTGTGCGCGACGGTCCGGCCGGTCTCACCGAACGTGGTGTCCCAAGGATCCGCGACGACGATCGTACTCACGCCGTCGAGCGCACGCGCGGCGGTCGCGGTGCCGACGTACATCGGTTGGATCACGCCGCCGCTCGCGCGCGACCACGTATCGAACGCGCGGCGCGACGCGCGCGCGACGGTGTACGGCGCCGCGTCGACGACGTCGTAGACGATCGGCGAGTCCTCGACGCGGATCTCGGCGCCCGTGCTGGTGCGGCTGATCTCGAACGCCCAGACCGAGCGCGGCGCGATGAGGAGGAAGGCGGAGCAGGCGAGCGCCCGCGCGGCGCTCACTGCCCGACGACACCCGGCGACGTCGGCGTCGTCGGAGCCGTCGGCGCGGTGGGGGCCTTGGGCGCCTCGGGCGCGGCCTTCGCGTCGGCGGCGCGGCGCACGCGGGCCTCGAGGTCCGCGATCGGCATGCGCTTCGTGACGGGGCCGTGGTTCTCGTCGACCTGCAAGACACCTTGCGCGTTGGGCCGCACGAACGCGATGCCCTCGGCGCTCGGGATCGCGACGATCACGCCGCCCTCGTCCGCCACGCGGAACTTGCCCTGCGACATCCCGACGACCTGGAACTGGTCTGCGTTCTTGGGATCGACGCGGAGGAAGAGGAACACGTCCTCGCCCACGGAGAACTTCGGGGTGCCGGCGACCTTCATGCCCACGTCGCCGACCTCGCCGCCCATCGACCGGACGACGACGCGCTCGGGCACGGCGCCCTCGGCGAACACGGTGGATCCGACCTCCACCTCGGTGAAGGTGTAGATCTTCCGTTGCCCGTCGTCCCACGCGGCCTGCTGCGCGAGGACCTTCCCGCGCACGACGATCGCGGAGCGCGCGGTGAGATCTTCGACCGACAGCGGCACCATCACGGTCGCCTCGGCGGCCTGTGCCGTCACGAGGACGCCCGCGAGGATCAGTCCGAAGGAGACGAGGAGGCGTCGCATCGGCATCAGTCTAGTGTACTCGCCCCGCGCTTTGCCAGCACGGGACGTCAGGCTATATCGGGTCGATGCACGCGCCGCCGGAGCCCGACCGCCCGCGACGGCGCCCACTGCGCGCGCGGATCGTCGCGCGCTGGCCGCACATGTCCGAGGCGCTGGTCGGGCTGGACGGGCAGCTGGTCTGGGTCCTGACGACCGCGGCGCTGATCCTCGTGCTGTTCCGGAAATTCGGCGGGTCGACCACATACGAGACCATCCTCCGCCCCGCGAGCCAGATCACGAGCCCGTACCTGTCGCTCTACGGGGACTATTACTGGTTTGGGACGAGCTTCCTGATGCTCGGATTCATCCCGTTGCTCCTGTTGCTGCCTCGCCGCTTCCGGCCAACGAACCTCGGCCTCGGGGTGGGCGACTGGCGGTTCGCGCTGAAGGTGCTGGTGCCGTCGTTCGTGTTGATGGTGATCGTGGTCGTGGTCGCGAGTCGCTTCTCGGTGTTCTGGCGCTACTACCCGCTCAATGGAGTGATCGCGCACGAGGCCGGGCTGTTCTTCGCGGGGCGCGGCGAGGCGCCCGAGGGCTTCCTCGGACGCTTCGCGACCTACGAGATCTTGTATGGGCTGTACTTCATCGGCTGGGAGTACTTCTACCGCGGCTTCCTGCTGTTCGGGCTGCACGACCGGCTCGGCGTGAACGCGATCCTGGTCGGCAACATCCCATTCGCGTTGCTGCACGTGTCGAAGCCGTTCCCGGAGGCGCTGGGGTCGATCCTCGCCGGCGTGGCCCTCGGGTTGTTCGCGCTGCGGACCCGTTCCTTCTGGTACCCCTGGGTGCTCCACGTCTCGATCGCGTGGACGATGGACACGGCCGCGATTCAACGCCGCGCGGAAGAGATCCTCAGCGGGCCCGTGGGCGGTTGACACCGACGCCGCGCCGTCCTTTGAATCGCGGCGTGAGGTCGCGAAGGCTCCTCGTCCCGGCTGCGCTGTTCGGCGTGCTCGCGCTCGCGCCGATCGACGCGCTCGCCGACCGCGTCTACGGCGCGTACATCCCGGACGAGACGCGGAAGATCGGCGAAGGCCAGTACCGCGCGACGCGCGACTGGGACCGCACGCTGCGCTCGCTGGCCGGGGTCTACTACCGGAAGAAGACGGCGGTGTGGCGACAGATGCGGACGGCGCCCGGCGTGCGCGGCGTGTACATCCACAACATCGAACCGAACCAGCGTTGGGAGGGCATCAACGTCTACGAAGTGGACGACCAGGTGTTCATCACGGTTCTCCCGAATCCGGATTACACGCCCGCGAAGAAGAAGCGTCGGAAGCGAAAAAAATGATTGCGGTCGTCGCCGTTCATTGGCACGATTCGCGGGCTTCGTTGGGGTATCGTCTAATTGGCAGGACGGCGGATTCTGGTTCCGTTAGTCGAGGTTCGAGTCCTCGTACCCCAATCGACAAAAGATAACGTTCGGCCCCATCGTCTAGCGGTCTAGGACGGCGGCCTCTCACGCCGCAGACCGGAGTTCGAGTCTCCGTGGGGTCACGACCGAAGGCCGGAACCACTTGGCAAACGAGTGGTTCCGGCCTTCTCCTTTTCGCCCACATGCGTTTTTGGACGAAGGTACTCACGGGCCTGGCGCTCGCGGCGGCGCTTGCCACGCCCGCCTACGCGGATCCGGTCGACGACCTCGACGCCGCCGAACGCAAGACCAAGGTCGGCGGGATGAAGAACGGCCCCTTCGGCGCCGGCGTCATCCTCGGCGAGCCCACCGCCCTCTCCGCGAAGTACCTCTTCGCCCCGCACTCCGGCGTGCAGCTGCACGTCGGCTACGGCATCGGCCGCCGCGGCCGCCTGATCGTGATCGGCGACTACGTCTTCCACCTCCGCAACGTCATCGCCCCCATCCAGCGCGTGGGGTTGCTGGTGCCCACGGTCGGCGTGGGCGGCCGCCTCGGCATCCGCGACGACGACGCCGTCCTCGGCATCCGCTTCCCCCTCGGCATCGGCCTGTGGTTGTCCGAGGTCCCGATCGAGATCTTCATCGAGGTCGCCCCCGGCATCGGCCTCCTCCCCGGCACCGACGTCCTCATCGACGGAGGCCTCGGGGGGCGGTGGTATTTCTAGGGCGTAGCGCCGCGTTTGCACCGCACGCCACTTCCTGATTCGCTCCGCCCATGGCGGACGCAACCAAACTGAAGTTACCGATCAAGCTGAACATCACGACGGTCCTCGTCGCA
>JAUHYN010000218.1 GCA_030426505.1 bacterium
GCGCCGTGCTCGGAGCGGTCGTGCTCGTGGATCCGACGCAGTTCGATCTCGACTCTGACACCGCCCTCGGCAACCTCCTCGTGCTCCTCAACTGCCTGAGCTACGCGTTGTTCGTCGTGTTGCAGCGGCCGGTGCTGGAGCGCGTTCCGCCGCTGACGCTCACGGCGTGGGCGTACGTGTTCGGTGGGCTCGGCGTCCTGATCGTCGCGGCGCCCACGGTCGCGTCGGCGGATCTGACGGCGTACGCGCCGCTGACCTACGCGGGCATCGCGTACATCCTGATCGTACCGACGACGCTGAACTACGCGCTCGTCACGTGGGCGATCCGGCGCTCTTCGCCGACGCTCGTCTCCACGTACATCACGATGCAGCCGTTGTTCGCCGCGACGTTCGCGCGGATGTTCCTCGGCGAGGCCCTCGGCCTGCACCAGCTCGCGGGGTTCGTGTTGATCGTGATCGGACTGCTGCTCGTGGTGCGCAGTCGTCAGTCGCGGTAGATGCGCGCTTCGACCTCGTCGTAAGCGACGGCGGTCGGCGTGCGGCCTTCGGCGCGCGCGCGCTCGAGGATGCGGCGCGTGCCGTCGCGGCACACGCGCTCGAGGCGGGGCTCGAGGTGTGACATGCGGGCCTCGTCGCCGCGCACGTACTCTTCGAAGCCGGCCATGACGCCGGCGGTGTTGTGCGTCCAGTCGGCCTGGAAGAGGACGCCGCGCTTGGCGACCATCTCGGCGAGTTCGAGCTCGCCCTCCTTGGAGACGGCGGCGAGTTGGTTGTTGGCGGAGCCGTAGATCATCTCGCAGTCGAGTTGCTCGATCGCCTCCTTGGTGAGGACACCGCCGAACGCGCAGGGCGCGAGGATGGAGCACTTCGTCTGGAGGATGACCTCCGGGGCGACGACCTCGAGCGTGCCGAACGCCTCGTGCGCGCGGATCAGCGCGGCCTCGCGCGGGTCGGAGACGACGAGGCGCGCGCCCGCTTCGGCGAGGTGACGCGCGAGCGGGAAGCCGACGGCGCCGAGCCCCTGGATCGCGACGACCTTGCCGGAGAGATCTTCCGAGCCGAGGTGGATCGCGGCGGCCTCCTTGATCGCGAGGAACGTGCCGAACGCGGTGGGCGTGCCGGTCGGGCCGAGCACGCCACGCGCGCCGCCGGTGACGTGGCGGGTGTAGCGCGCGCGCATCGCGTCGGCGTGGTCGGGGAGGAAGCCCATGTCCGGGCCGGTGAGGAAGCGACCGGACTCGATCGTGTACGCGAGGAAGCCGAGGCGCGCGGCGTCGTCGAGCGCGATCGAGTCGGCCTGAACCGTCATTTTGCAGCCGCCCATCGGGAGGTCGGCGGCCGCGTTCTTGTACGACATCGCGCGGGAGAGGTTGGCGCCGTCGGTGAGGACGTCGCGCTCGTCCTCGGCGAGCTCGTGTCGACGGAAGCCTCCGGCGCGGATCGCGTGCAGCCCGTTGTTGCGACCGAGGGTGGAGGAGTGGACGAAGAGCGCCGTCGTGATCCCGAGCGCCGCGTGGACCTTCATCACGACCATCTGATGTCGGCCCGCGGCGAGGAGTGACTCGAGGTGATCGAGGGTCGGCGCGAGCGCGTCGAGCGTGCGAACGCGCGCGTCGTCGAGGACGACCGGAGCGGGGTTGGGGAGGCTGTCCGTGTCGAAGTCGCGGTTGAAGGTGGCGAAGTCCACGCCGTCGTCGAACGTGCGGCGGGCGGTAGCGACGAAGTGGTCCTGGTCGCGCTTCACGACGAGCTCTGTGAGGCCGTGGGTCGACAGGGCTTCGATCGCGGTCATGGTCTGCCGTCGTTACCGGCGTTTCGGACCCGGCACAACCCGCGTGCCGGCGGTCAAAAGCGCCCAACTCGGTCGCCCGATTCTGGGCGGTGGACGTGGGACGCCGTCCGTGGCTTCACGGGGCCGTGACGGTCCCCGCCGAACGCATCCGCGTCCTCGTCGACGAGCCCCCGAAGTCCGGTCGCTACGTCCTCTACTGGATGACCGCCTACCGCCGGACTCGCCACAACGACGCGCTCGATCGCGCCGTCGAGCTGGCCAAGGAGTGCGGCGTCCCGCTCGTGGTGCTCGAGGGGCTGCGGGCCGGCTACGAATGGGCGAGCGACCGTCACCACAAGTTCGTGCTCGACGGGATGCGCGCCAACCGCGACTCGTTCGAGGGCGGGCCGATTCACTACTACCCGTACGTCGAGCCCGAGCCGGGCGCGGGCTCGGGGCTGCTCGTGGCGCTGGCGAAGGACGCGTCGGCCGTGGTGGGCGACGACTGGCCCGGCTTCTTCCACCCGCACATGCTCCCGGCGGCGGCGAAGCAGCTGAGGGCGGAGGGCGTGCGCTTCGAGGTCGTGGACGCGTGCGGGTTGGTGCCGTTCCGCTCCGCCCCGAAGACCTTCGGGCGGGCGGTGGATTTCCGACGGTACATTCAGAAGAACGCCGAGTCATTCGTGCTGCACCGGCCGATGGCGCAACCCACGCGAGCGAAGCTCGAAGGCGGCGCCGAGATCCCGAAGGCGGTGGAGAAGAAGTGGCCGCGCGCGGACGACGCGATGCTGGCGGGCGATCGCCTCGGTGAGTTGCCGATCGATCACGAGGTGGGCGTCGTCCCGATCCCGGGCGGGCAGGACGCGGCGCGGAAGCGATGGCGCGCATTCTTCGAGGACGACCTCGAGGCGTACGCGGACGGACGCAACCACCCGGACGACGATCGAGCGAGCCGGCTGTCGCCGTACCTGCACTTCGGACACATCGGCGTCCACGAGATCTTCGGCGACATCGTAGACGCGGCGAACTGGTCACCGGATCGCCTCGGCCCCGCGAACGCGTCGAAGACCGGGTTCTGGGGGCTGAGCGAGGGCGCGGAGTCGTTCATCGACGAGCTGATCACGTGGCGCGAACTCACGCACCACACCGCGTACCGCGTGAAGAGCTATCGCGAGTTCGCGAGCCTCCCGGGGTGGGCGCTAGAGACGATGGACGAGCACCGCGACGACGCGCGCGACGTCTACGACCTCGAGGCGCTCGAGTCCTACGCGACGGACGACGAGGTGTGGAACGCGGCGCAGCGCGAGTTGGTGCGGGACGGCCGGATGCACAACTACCTGCGGATGTTGTGGGGGAAGAAGATCTACGCGTGGTCACCGACGCCGGAGCGCGCGCTCGAGATCATGGTCCACCTCAACAACAAGTACGCGCTCGACGGTCGCGACCCGAACTCGTACGGCGGCATCTTCTGGGTGCTCGGGCGGTACGATCGGCCGTGGGGCCCAGAGCGCCCGGTCTTCGGGAAGCTCAGGTACATGACGAGTGACTCGACCGTGAAGAAGCTGCGGATGAAGAAGTACCTGTCGGGCGAGCTCGGCTTCGACTGGTAGGCGCAGAGGCGCAGGCGCTACGGTGCCGCGAGCGCCGTCGCGACCTCTTCGCAGCTCGCGCCGAACGGCATTCGGATCATTTCGAACGGGCTGCGCTCGAGGTCGGGGTGCGGGCGTTGGGTGGTGTCGCCGGCGCGGAGCAGCGGGTTGGTGCTGCCGAGGATCTCGCGCTCGATCGTCGTGCGGCTCGTGCCGGTGATGCGCTCGTCCGATTCGATCGCGCCGAACAGCTCGACCGTCGTGCGCTGCGCGACGTGGAGGTCGCCGTTGAGCGAGCCGCTCACGTGGATGGTGACGCCGGGCTCGCCGTCGCCGTCCACGTCGAAGACGCGCGGGTCCTCGTCGGTGGTCGGGACCTCTTCGAGGACCGGGTCGGCGTCGGCGGCCCAGCCCACGAGCATGCGCCGCTCGGAGGGCTCGAACGTCGCCGTGGAAGCGTCGAGCATCGCGACCGTGGTGATGATCGGGACGCCGCCGATGTAGCCGACGTCGAAGGAGGTCGTCGTCTCGCCGTACGGCTCGGAGACGACGGAGCACAGACGCGTGGACAGCTCGACCTCTTCGCCGTCCTGGACCATGTCGACGATCGCGACGCTCGTGGAGACGACGGTGCGCTGACCGACGTACTCGTTGTTCACGATCTGCGCGTTAACGACTTCGAGCGCCCACGTCCCCGAGAGGCCTTCGAGCGGCGCGTCGGGCGTGCCGCCGTCGCGCGGGGGCTCGACCACGACGCCGCCGTCGCGGACACCGCCGTCGCGGACGGGCTCGGGTTCGACGCCGCCGTCGCGCGGCGGGGTGGGGCCGGCGTCCGTCGCCCACGGGTTCCAGTCGGGGACGGCGCGGCAGCCGTCCGGGGTGGGGGTGGTGCCTTCGAGGCAGCGGTCGACGTGGGGCGCGGGTGGAGGGCTGCAGTGGGTCATCGACCAGAGCATCAGGGCCGCGGCGCCGAGGAGCGCCAGGTTCCGCAGGAAGAGCTGCACGCTGTCGTACGAAGTAGCAGCGCGTCTTTCACATCGACAATCGGCCGGCGCGTCGTCGCGTCATGGGTTCGTCTGAACCGACGTTCGTGACGGCGCCCTACGGGTTGGGTATGAGTCGCGGCGTGAAGCGAATCATACCTTGGATCCTCACCGTCACCGCGTGCGCTGCGCAGCCGACTTCGGCGCCTGACTCCGCGTCGAGTTCTGCGGCGACGCACGGTCACGGCGGCGCGCACGAACAGACGCCAGTGCAGCGCGACGACGAGCCGCACCTGGCGAACGTCACGCAACTCACCTTCGGCGGACAGAACGCGGAGGCGTATTTCTCGAAGGACGGCGCGGACCTGATCTTCCAGACCACGCGCGGTGAGTGGCCGTGTGATCGCATCTTCCGGATGAAGGCCGACGGCTCGGAACAGCGTCAGGTGTCGGTCGGGAACGGCCGGACCACGTGTGCGTTCATCCAGGACGACGACTCGATCGTCTACGCCTCCACGCACGGACACGGCGAGGGCTGCCTCGCGGAACCGGATCGCTCGCAGGGCTACGTTTGGCCGATCTACACCGAGATGGACATCTGGCGCGCGGACGCGGACGGCGCGAACGCCACGCTGCTGTTCCAGTCCGACGGCTACGACGCGGAGGCGACGATCTGCCCGAAGGACGGGCGCATCCTGTTCACGTCGACGAAGAACGGCGACCTCGATCTGTACGTGATGAACCGTGACGGCAGCGGCGTGAAGCAACTCACCGACACGCCCGGCTACGACGGCGGCGCGTTCTTCTCACCGGACTGCAGCAAGATCGTGTGGCGCGCTTCGCGGCCGGAGGGCGAGGCGTTGGCGAGTTACCAGGCGCTGCTCGCGCAGAACCTCGTGCGTCCGAGCAAGCTCGAGATCTACGCGATGGACTCGAACGGCGAGAACGTCGTGCAGGTCACGAAGAACGGTAAGGCGAACTTTGCGCCCTACATGCACGCGGACAACGAACACATCCTCTTCGCGAGCAACAAGGACGACCCGCAGGGCCGCAACTTCGATATCTACCTCATCAAGATCGACGGCACAGGCGAAGAACGCGTCACGAACAACCCGACGTTCGATGGGTTCCCGATGTGGACCCACGACGGCAAGAAGCTCGTCTTCGCGTCGAACCGTCACAACGCGAAGCCGCGCGAGACCAACGTCTTCATCGCGGACTGGGTGTGGTGATGCGGCGGTGCGTCGCGCTGGGGCTGCTGGTCGCGACGCAGATCGCGTGCCCGTCCGATGACGACGACGGTGCGCCGCCCGAACAAGTGACGGCGCGGTGTCGCCCGCCGATCGTCGAAGCGGACGCGGGGGTCGTCGAACCCACGTCGTGCGACGTCGCGACCGACTGTGCGGCGGGCATGATCTGCGCGGGGAGCGGGCTCTGCGTCGCCGTCGGATGCCACCGCGACGAGGAGTGCGGCGGGACCGAAGTGTGTGTCGATGCGCAGTGCGTCGCGCGCCTCGCGGCGTCCGACGTCGCGCTCTGCCTCGTCCTCACCGAAGACCGCGTCGTCTCGCCGGGCGAACGCGTCGACCTCGTGGGTGAAGCGCTGACGCCGTGTGGACAGCGCCTCCCCGAGGTGGAACTCACGTGGCGCGCGTCGTCGGACGCCGTGCAGATCGACGGGGCGACCGCGGTGGCGGGTGACGTCGCGGGGGTCGCGACGGTGGACGCCCGCGTGGGCGACGTCCTCTGCGACGGCGCCGTCAGGATCACGAACGCGGGCGCCTCCGATACCCCGCGGGTGTTCGTCCGCGCGCGGACTGGCGAACCCATTGCGGGCGCGCGGATCGCGGTCGGGACCGAGGAGGCGACGACGGACGCGTCGGGTCTCGCGGCGATCGACGCGAGCGCGGGCGAGGTGACGATCTCGGCGGAGGGCTTCGTCACGACCACGCTCGTCGAGACCGGAGTCTCGCACGTCGATGTGGTGATCGAGCGGGCGCGGTCGGTGACGCGGCCGTTCGGAGTGCGCGGCAAGGTGCGCCTCGAGAGCGCGCGACCGGACTTTCTCACGGCGGCCGTCGCGCACTCCGCGTTGGTCCCGGATTTCTCGACGAGCGGGTTCGCGTCCACGTGGTGCGGTGACTTCGTCACGACGCCGATCGTCGTCCCGCAGCTGCTGATCGACGCGCCCGACGCCGTGGTTCCGGGGGCGTCGATGTTCGCGATCGGGGGCTCGGCGATCACGAACATCCCCGCGCGGTGCGGGGATCTGTCCGTCGGCCCGGGCGAGCTCGGGTGCTTTACGACATCCACGCCCGCGGATGCTTCACGGGTGTGGAGCCTCGGAGGGACCCAGCGCAGCGAGGATCTGACGGACGTACCGCCGTTGCTGTTCGACGGTCTCGACGACAGCGTCGCGCCGTGCGCGGTGCTCGGTACGTACCTGTGGGATCCGACGCGGCTGTTCTTCGGCCTCGCGGACGCGACGCCCGCAGCGGCGGCGCGCATCACGGACACCGGGACGACGGCCGACTGCTCGAACGCGGATCGCGCCGGCTACGAAGAGGTCTGCGTGCTCGACGCGGCGTCGCACCCGGCCGTCACGGTGTCGGCCGAGCAACCGCTCGAGGCGGTCGTGGCGGTCGACGTCGACGCGAGCCAAGTGAGGCCGTGCTTCGGGTTGATCTCGGTCCACGCTGGCGTCCTCGACGAGCGCGGCGCGCTGATCCCGCTCGGAATCGGACAAGGGATCACCGGCAACGGCGGCGACTGCGCCGTCATCCCGCGCACGATCGGCCGCTGGGCGGCGCAGGGGACGGGGCAGGTCGGCGTGTTCGTCGCGAACACCCCGTACGAGTTCAGGAACCGGCCGACGGCGCTGCTGGTCTCGACCGTGGATCGTCACCCCGATCGCCTGCGCGCGTCGTCGGCGTTCGTGCGGACCGAGTCGTTGTACGCGCCGGCCGACGTTACCTTGCTCGGCGTGCCGGAGGCGGCGATCGAGGTCGCCTCGCGCAGCGTCGCCTGGACGTCGATCCCCGGCGCGACCCACGTGCAGGTCGAGCTGCGCCTCGGGGACGACGCGTGGCAGGTGTGGGTCGACGCGTTGGCGGACTCCGTGGTGCTGCCGGAGGCGCTCGCGCCGTGGTTGGTCGACGGCGCGCGGCTCGAGGTCCGCGCGGTGGACGCGGCGCGCGCGCCCTGGGAAGCGCTCACGCCCGGCGCCGAGTCGGCGCGCTTCGCGGTCGCGGCGTGTACGCTGTCGGGCCCCGGCTGTTCGACGGCGCCCTGAGAGTGGGAGGGCGCCGCCGCGGGTTCGCGCGGCGACGCCCCTCGATGTTCACTGCTCGCTGGGATCCAGCAGGATCTCGAAACACAGCTCCGGCGTGCGCTTCCGGTGAATCGCCCCGGCGACCACCGTCCGCAGCATCCCCTTCGCGGCCATCAACTCTTCGAGGATCGCTTCGCGATCGATGGCGGCGTCCGGCTCGGTCGGCTGCACGGCGACGAGCAACCGACTCGAGTTCGGCCAGGGGAGCACGGCGGTGAGCGCCAAGTGCGACAACGAATCGGCGAACGCACACGTCAATGCGCGCTCGACCTGTCGGCACAGCTGGCGGAGCTTGCGTTTGTCGAACCCTCGCTCGTCGGCGAGTGGATCCACAGCGAACGGCGACGGCATCTGCCGCCGCCGACGCGAATTGCCCATTTGGGATGTCTCCTTCGGGCCCGATGCGAGCCCACCGCGGAGACCCCGGTGCGAGGCCTCCTAGGCGTCGCGACCTACGAAGAGGCGCGAAGAGACAGTTCGGTGATGTGCAGACATGGTGCGGTCTCCTCTCTGCGGAGATTCTGTGGGAACCAGCGGATGGACGACAAGCGATTCTTTTCGGTCGAAAGCGGCGACGGTCCGTTATCGATCCCGATCGATGAGTCTCTCCGACAAGATCAAGGCCCTTGCAGTCCGTGTCGCGACGCAGACGAAGATGCGAACGTCGACGGGGTCAACGGGTCACCTCGAGTGCGGCGTGGACGCGCCGAAGCGTGTCTTCGTCGAAGCCGACGGGCACGCGAACGCGAACCGTGTCGCCGACGAGCAATTCGAGATCTGCCTGCGGCGTGGGCGCGACGATCTCCATGAACGTTGGGGGCGGCGTGGGCGTCTTTGCTCGCTCAGTCTGCGGGCGATTCTTGGCGGTCTTGCCCAGCTTCCACTGCCACGAGCGAAGCGTATGCACGTTGACGCCCAGCTCGGACGTCATCGGACTCCTACCCCGCAACTTCCCGCTCTGACCTTCGATCGATCTCGTGACGGCACGCCGGCGCACGCGCCCGCTCGCCCGCACCGAAGGCGATCCGGCGGTTGTCCGGACGCTCACAAGCATTCGGCGAGATCGTTGCTCAACATGCTCTACCCTATCGGCCATCCGCCGAGCGTTCATCCCTCGTCTAGCCTGCAGATGACACAGCGTCCATCCAAGCAAGTCGCGCGCTCCTTCGGGCAGGTCTCTATCACAAAGCTGCAGTTGGTGGGTGGTTGACAGAACGACGCGTTCGACGCTCGTTCGAAGTCCCCATTCACGGCGACAGCAGTCCCGCAGCCGCAGCACGATGTCCGCACCACCGCACAGTCGCTCTCGATGCTACACGCGCGAGGGACCTCATCGACGGCTGGCCTCAGAGGAGACTGCGGACCGACCAAGATGCAAGAAGCACCGGTTTCTAGAGTCAGAACCGTTTCGCCGTCGCATCCGATGAAAGCGATCATCGCCAGAATAACCAAGTCGCGAATCATTTGGGTCTCCGGGTTGCCTACTTCTCTAAGCAAGCACACCTCTGCCTCGTCAACTTCTCGTCAATCAAGTCACACTCGAGTACGTTCGAAGGCACGAACTCGCAGCTCTCCACGAAGCCGCACGGACCGTATTCGAGGTCAGTGCCCCCAACACCAAACAGCCATTGATGAGTCGGGTTGCAGCTCATCGAATGAGAACTGCACACTGCATCACAACTCATCGCCGCAGTCGAAGTATCTCCGAGAACGATAGACTCCAACCTGCCACCGTCATTCCCCGGAGCAGCGTCTTCTCGACCTGCATCGACCACGGACGAGTCCAAGAAGCCGGCGTCGATGGCTCCTGAGTCCGATCTAGAGGCCGAGCCTGAGTCCTCCGACATGGGCTCTGCGTCGCGGGCCTCCCCTGCGTCACGCGCCTCCCCTGCGTCGGGCTGCGGAGGTACGGACTTCAACCCGCAGTTCCACAGTAGCGCGACAGACATGATTAGATGCCCGTGGACTCTCATCGCGGGTACCACACCAGCACGCTAGAACCTATTGGTTCGGCGTTTCCTTCAGCAACGCATCCAAGCTCTCCACGAGGCTTGACCACCCAGAATCGCAAGTCCGGCACGTCATCCTGACCCCCGATAATCGAGTCGAAGCCCTCGTTTGTGTCATCTAGTGCTCGCGATCTGAAGTCCGTTCCGGGTTCCCGAACATGTCGGCGATGGTCCACGGGAACTGAGTCGTCACCATCTCGAGGAGTTCATCGAGCTGCGCTCGGAAGGGGGTCCGCTCCCACCGG
>JAUHYN010000219.1 GCA_030426505.1 bacterium
GAGTACGCGATGTTCCGCGCCGCGACGAAGAAGCGCGGCGAAGTGTGGAACGCGTGGCCCGAGGCGATGCGACGCGGCGCGATCGACGCCAGCGACGTCGACCCGGCCGAGGTCGAGTACCACACGTACGCGCAGTGGCGGATGAGCGAGCAGGTCGAGCGCCTCGCGGCCGGCAAGAAGAGCGGCGTCGGCCTCTACCTCGATCTCCCGCTCGGCGTTCACCCCGCGGGCTACGACGCGTGGGCCGAGCAAGATGTCTTCCTGAAGGACGTCGCGACCGGCGCGCCGCCGGACCCGCTCTTCGTGGGCGGGCAGAATTGGGGCTTCGCGCCGATCGATCCGACGGCGTCGCGCAAGTCCGGTTACGCGTACACCATCGAGTGCTTCCGGCATCAGATCGCGGCGGCGGGCGCGCTGCGCATCGACCACGTGATGGGGCTCGAGCGCATCTACATGATCCCGCACGGCCTCGACGCCAAGCAGGGCATCTACGTCCACCACCGAAGCGAGGAGCTGTACGCGATCCTCACGCTCGAATCACACCGCCACCAGACGATGATCGTCGGCGAAGATCTCGGCACCGTCCCCGACGAAGTGCGCGACGCGATGCACCGCCACGACTTCCTGCGGATGTACGTCATGCAATTCGGGTTGCAGACGAACCCGGACGACGCGATCAAGCCGGTCCCCGCTTCGGTCGTCGGCAGCATGAACACCCACGACACGCCGACCTTCACCGCGTTCTGGGAAGGCCACGAGATCGACGTCCGCCGGAGCCTCGACCACGTGAGCGCCGAGGACGCCGAGACGGAACACGAGGGGCGCCGTCACCTGCGCGCCGCGGTGAAGAAGTACCTCGCCGCGCGCGGCCTCGCGAACTCGGACGCCACGACCCGCGAGGTCCTCGGCGCGCTCCTCGAGGAGCTCGCGAAGAGCCCCGCTCAGGTCGTCCTCGTGAACCTCGAGGACCTCTTCCTCGAGCGTGGGGCGCAGAACGTCCCCGGGACGACGACCGAGCACCCGAACTGGCAGAAGAAGATCGCGCAGACGCTCGAAGAAGCGTTCGCGTCCGAGCGCGTGCAGCAGACCCTCGCCCGCGTGGATCGCGCCAGGTCTTTCGAGTAACGTTTTTCCCCAGATCTTGGGGAACCGCGTCATCACCTTCGCCGGCGGCCTCGCGCTGCTGACCGCGTGTTCGAGCGAGCCGGTGAGCCCGCCGCTCGCGGTGGAGCGCGACGGAGGGACGGCGCCGGTCACGCGCATCATTCGGGACAACCACCGGTGCCGGCGGCCTGACGTGAAGACGCCGTTCGCGGACGTGTCGTCGTGCTCGAACGTCGAGGCGACGCGCGGCTACCTCGACACGTACCAGACGACCGGCCAGGCCTTCGGCGACATCGACAACGACGGCTGGCTCGACCTGTACGTCACCGACACTGCGGGCCCCAACACGCTCTACGCGAACAACAAGGACGGCACGTTCTCGATCGCGCGCCAGCACTCGGAGGTCTCGGGGCACCTCATGAGCGGCGGTGCGGTGTTCGCCGACTACAACAACGACGGCTACGTCGATCTCTACGTGCTCAACCTCGGCCCGAACGCGCTGTACCGAAACGACAAGGGGCTGCGCTTCGTCGACGTGACCGAGAGCGCCGGCGTCGGCGATCCCGGCAAGGGCCAGACCGCCGCGTGGGGCGACTACGACAACGACGGGTTCGTGGATCTCTACGTCACGAACTGGATCTGCGGCGAGAGCGAGTGCGCGGGGGACCCGCTCGAGACGAGCCGCGACGTGCTCTACAAGAACAACGGCAACGGTACGTTCGAAGACGTGTCCCATCTGCTCGGCGACGTCGTGTTGTCCGGCGCCGGCTACGTCGCATCTTTCCTCGACTACGACGACGACGGTGACCTCGACATCTACGTCGTCAACGACAAGGGCTACGCGGGCCCGCGCCAAGAGAACGCGCCGATGAACCGCAACGTGTTGTTCGCGAACGAGGGCCCGGGCTGCGGCGGGTGGTGCTTCGTCGATCGCGCGGTGGAGGCCGGCGCCGACCAGGCCCTCGACGGCATGGGCCTCGCGATCACCGACTACGACGACGACGGCGACCTCGACATGTTCTTCACGGACATCGGCGTTCCGGTGTTCCTCGAGAACCGGGGCGACGGCACGTTCGAAGACGTCACCGAGCGCACCGGCGTCGGCTACGACCACGAGAGTTGGGGCGCGGTCTTCCTCGACTACGACAACGACGGCCGGCAGGACCTCTACTACGCGCTCGGGATCGCGTTCGGGTTCGAGAGCCCGAATCGCCTCTACCGAAACCGCGGCGACGGGACGTTCGAGGACGTCACCGACGCCAGCGGCGCGAGCGACGCGGCGTACACGATCGGCGTGGCGAGCGGGGACTACGACAACGACGGCGCGGTGGATCTCGTCATCGGGAACTGGGCGCGCGGCTACCGGCTCCTCAGAAACCTCGCGACCGAACAGAACGACCACAACTGGATCACGCTGAAGATGGTCGGCGGTGGGTTCGTGAACCGCGACGCGATCGGCGCGCGCGTCACGGTCGTGACCTCCGGCGGGCGTCGCCTCACGCAGGAGGTGAAGAGCGGCTCGAGCAACGGCTCGGGGAACGACACGCGCCTGCACTACGGCCTCGGCGACGAGACGATCGACCACATCGAGGTGCGCTGGCCCGACGGGACCCGCCAGACCGTCGACGACGTCGAGGTCCGCCAGAGGTTGACGCTTTCCTATCCCGGCTGACCGCGGCATGGTCCGCGACGATGTCGATGGACGAGCCCGTCAGCGATCACCTCGCCGCGAACGTTCGCCAGCTCCGTGAAGCGCGCGGCCTCACGCAGCAGCAGATCTCGAAGACCGCCGGCGTCCCGCGCCCGACCTGGGCGCACCTCGAATCCGGCGCCGCGAACCCGACGCTGCAAGTGCTGGTGAAGGTCGCGGCGGCGCTGCAGGTCCGCGTCGAGGAGCTGATCGGTCCCCCGAAGGCCGTCGCGAAGCACTACCCCGCGGCTTCGCTCCCCGTGCGACATCGCCAAGACGTCACGATCCGCCGGCTCCTCCCCGAGTCGCTGAAGGGCCTCGAGATCGAGCGCTTCGAGCTGCCGCCCGGCGCGATGTTCACCGGCGTGCCCCACACGCCCGGCACGCGCGAATACCTGACCTGTGAGGCAGGCGAGCTCGAGCTGAGGGTCTCCGGGACCCGATATGCGCTGCGAACGGGCGATGTCGTGGTGTTCCGCGGCGACCAGAAGCACGGCTACAAGAACCCCGGACGCAAGAAGGCGATCGCCTACAGCGTCGTGGCCTTTGCGCCGGGTTAGCGGTATCGTCCCACACGCACGATGTCGGGCCAGAGCCCAGACGACGATGGTAAGCCGGCCCATCCTCGAGTCAGCCAAGACCGCATCGGCACGGGTCTCGTGAGCCGCGACGTCGACGAGAGCGGGGCCCACGACGATGGCCTGAGGATCGGCGGGTACATCGTCTTCCGCGACCTCGCGTTGGCGCCCGGCGTGCGGATGGCGGAGGCCCGCGACGTCGACGGCCAGCGCGTCCTCCTCCAGCTCGCGCGCTGTCGGCGCGCGGATTCGAAGGACCAGCGCGAGCAACGCCAGGACTACATCCGGATGGTCGCTTCGGCGACCGAGCACCTCACCCAGGACGACGATCTGGTCGTCTTCGCGCACGGCGCCGCCGACGAACCGGACGGCGCGCGGACGTTGTTCTGGGCGTTGCCGTGGGTAGACGGCTGCGAGCGCCTCGGGCGCGCCGCATCGGACGTGAAGACGCTCGAGCAGCTCGTCGCGGTCGCGACGTCGCTCATGGAGCGCCTCGCGCAGCGTCACCAACGCGGACGACTCGAGCCGCTGCTCAGTGAACAGCTCCTGGTGCTCCGGCCGACGGGCGCCGCCGTCCTGATCGGCGTCCCGATCCACCTGCCCGACGAGTGGATCGCGCGCGACGCACCGCCGGCGCGACTCGCGCCCGAAGAGCGCGAGACCGGCGAGCCGACCGCGAAGGGCGACCTGTGGCGCGCGGGGCTCGCGCTGCGCGCGCTCGCCGGTGGCGTCGACGTCTTGCCGGACGTCGTGTCGAACGTGATCGAAGCGCTCGCGGCGGCGAATCCGGACCAACGCCCTCCGAGCGCGCAGGACGTCCTCGTCGAGCTGGAGTCGTTGGACGGGACGCTCGCGGCTTCGCAGGATCCTTCGCGCCCCGCGGAGAACGCACCGGCGCGTACGGTCGAAGAGGCCGCGCCACCGATGACGAGTGTGTCGTCCCAGGAGGCCGCCGCCGAACCCGTCGCGGAGCCCGAGGACTGGTCGCTCGAGACGCTGCAGGGCGACCCGCTCCCCGCCGAGCATGCGGAGGCGCTGCGCGCGGTCGCGGATCGCGGCGCGTCGAAGAAGGCCACGCCGCCGGACGACGTCCGGAGCACCGTCCTCGACGAGCCGATGGACGACGTCCGACAGACCGTCCTCGACGAGCTCGGTTCGAGCGACGGGCCGTCCAAAGATCTCCCGTCGAGCGCCCAGAGTGAACCGTCGCCGGACGCGACGCCGCTCGACGTCCTCGCGCACGACACCAGCTTCGAAGCGAACCCGATGGGTGCGCAGCCGCGCGAGTCCCACGACGACGCCGAGACGGACGCGCACGCCAAGGCCGACATCGAGGCGGTCAACGCGGAGCTCGCCGCGCCCGTTCAGCGCGGGACGGCCTCGGAGCAACCGACGAAGCCGCCCGGCATCTGGACCCGCGCGAAGGAGCAACAGACGATACGGGTGCCCTACCCCGAGTCGGACAAGCGCACGACGGAGCCGCGCGAACAGGCGCGCCCCGAAGAGATCCGCGACACGAACGACGTGCGGTTCGGCCGCCTGCCCGCGCCGACCTCGATCCCCGAAGCACCCACGCTCCTCGACGCGAAGCGCCCCAAACAGCGCCACACGTTCACGAAGGGCGCCGACACCCCGAACCCCAACGCGGACCCGAACTTCACGAAGACGCTGATCGACGAGCCGATGCCGGACCTGTCGACGGACGCGTCGGACGTCGTGCTGCACACGCCGGACGCCGCGCCGCCGTTGGAGGGCGCGACCGCGAACGACCCGGCGTCGGAGATGACCCTGCGCGACGTCTCGCGCGCGGACCTCGAGCGGATGGAGCACGCGCACCCCCGCGGCGACGAGTCCGAGTTCCCGACGATGGACGACAGCCTGCGCCGTCGGCTCGGGCCCCCCACCAAGCGCACGGTCTGGGACACCGACACGCCTTCACACGGCGTGAGCGCGGCGGCGGCGGCGGCCGGCGCGATGGGCCCGAAGGGGACGGTCGTAGGCGTGCGCTTGATCCACGACCCGACCGGCCTACGCCCGGTCCCGAACCTCCCCCGGTTGCTGCCGCCCGGCGGTCAGATGACGCCGCCCGTCGGCCTGTTGCCGCCGGGACCGGACCACCGCAACGACGACCTCGCGGCGCAGATCCCGAAGGGCGCGACGATCGCCGGACAGCCCGCGCTGCTCGGTGACCCCGCGCTCCTCGCGCTGCGCGCGCGCTCGATCCAAGCGGCGGAGAGCGACCAGGTCCAAGTGCCGCAGGGCGGGTGGCCGGCCGAGGAGCGGGACGACCTGATGCCCGCCGCGCGTCGAATCGATCCAGCCGCGTCGCACGAGGGGATGATGTTGCGGCCCCCGCCGCGCGACCTCCCGGCGATCCCGGCGCAGCTTCCGCGCCCGTCGCAGAGCGCGCCGCCGATGGAGGCACAGCGCCAACTTCCGGCCCCGATGGAGGCGCCGCGCGCGCCCTCGCAGGATCTCCCGCGCGTCTCGACGAGCCGGCCTTCGCACAGCTCCCCGTCGCACAGCTCGCCTTCGCACAGCGCGCCGTCGATGAGCGAGCCGCCGCCGAAGCGCTCGCCCGCGTGGTTCCTGATCGGCGCGCTGTTGTTCTTCGCGACCGGCGGCGGCGTCGCGCTCGGGCTATCGCTCTTGTTCCCGCGCTCGTCGAGCCCGACCGCGAACCTCGGCAAGAACACGGCGGGGGGCGTCCCGGCGCAGACGAAGCCTTACGCGATCGGCCCGGCGTCCGAGGTCGTCCTCGAGGCGAGCCCGCGCGACGCGAAGGTCGTCGCGGAGCGGACGGGGCGCGTCCTCGGGACGACGCCGCTCCGCTTCCTCGTCCCGCAGGGCGTCCCGACCGCGGTGCTCGTGGCGGCGGACGGCTACGAACCGCAGCGCCTGGTGCTCCCGGATCGCGGGCGCATCAGCACGGACCTCGTCCCGCTCGGGAAGAACGAACACTGTCGCGTCTCGATCACCGCGCCGGAGGGTGTGGGCCTCGAAGGCTTCGGCGGCGAAGTCGAGGTGGGCACGCGCTTCCGAATCCCGGGCAGCGTGGTGTTGCGCTCGGAGGGTCACGGCGCGTGGCTCGTGCGCTGCCCGAAGTTCGGTGGCTCGGGCGACGTCACGCTCGAGCGCTTCCCGGCGCCGCGCGACGTGTCGCTCGAAGTCACGGGCCCGTGGGGCGCCGAGATCAAGTTGAACGGCGAGGTCCGCGGCAAGGTGCCGGTCACCGTCGACGAGCCGATCGACTACTACGAGGTCACGGCGAAGGACGACAAGGGCTCCGTCTCGCGGTGGCTCCCGCTCGTCGGGAACACGCAGCTCAAGATGCCCGAGCCGCGCCGGGTCGCCGCCACGCCGCCGTCATCGAAGGACGACGCGGTCGACGAGGACGACGAAGAAGACGACGACAAGCCGACCAAGAAGCGTCGCCGTCGTCGACGGAAGCGCTGACCGGTTCCGGATTCAGCGCGCGCTTCGGCGCCGTCCGCGAAGCAGCCCCAACCCCAACAGGAACACGAGCGCCCACGCGCCGCTGCGTCCGGACGTCGCGCGGCAGCTGCACCCCTCGGCCGGCACCGGAGCGGTCGCGCCCGCGTCCGGTGTGCCTCCGTCCGTCGGCGCCGTGACGGTCCCGCCGTCGCGAACGACGCCGCCGTCCCGGCCGGGCGTGGTCTCCTCCACGCACTCGTTCGGTCCGGTGTCGCACGGGACGTCGGGGGCGAGCGAGGTCCCGTCGAGCGCCGCGAGGTACGCGACGAGATCGGCGCGCTCGGCGCCGACGGTGCTGTGTCGCTCGACGACGTCCTCGAGCGTCGCGGCGGAGCCGTCGTGGAAGTACGGCGCGGTCGCGAACACGCCGCGGAGCGTGGGGGTGTCGAAGCCGACGCCCTCGAGGGGCGCGCCGATGCCCTGCCCGCTCGTTGGGCGGATCGTGCCGACGTCGTGCCGCATCCCGTCGGTGAACGTAGCGCCGGCGTGGCAGGTGGCGCAGCCGGACGCGATGAACACCTCGCGGCCGCGGCGCGCTTCGAGCGTGAGGCCTCCGTCCGCTCGGCGGTGCGGGCTCGCGGGGAACGTGGCGAGCGAGCCGACGTATGCGGCGAGCTGGTCGAGCTCCGGCGAGCGACCGGCCTTGGGCGCGCCGAGCGGATCCGACGTCTGCGCGAAGTCCGCGTCCGACAGGAAGCCGCGCCCGCCGAAGGCGCCGCGGATGTCGTGCTCGAAGTCCTGGATCTCGTCGAAGTTCGCGGTCCAGTGGACGTCGCCGTGGCCCAAGCCCGCGCGACCGTTGAGCGCGATGGTATTGCGGAGGCCCTCCCCGCTCTGCGTGAAGTCCCACGTGCGACCGTCGTGGTCGCCTTCGAGGTGGCAGCTCGCGCAAGAGATGTAGCCGTCGCGGCTCATGCGCTCGTCCGAGGCGTCGTAGAAGATCCGCTTCCCCGCGAGGACGTCGGGGGCGAGCGCTTCCTGGTCCACCGTGACGACTTCGCCGAGCGGGAGGACGGCGTTGCTCGTCCCGTCGAGGAGCCCCGCGATGTCGAAGTAGCGGACGGTGCGCGACAGGAAGTTGTAGACCGCGAGGCGCTTGGAAGCGGCGTCGATCGCGAGCGCTTGCGGCGCGAGGCCGACCTCGAACTGCGAGACGCGCTCGCGCTTGGCGACGTCGAACACGTCGACCTCGTGGACGCCCTGGGAAGCGACGAACAACAGATCCGCGTAGGGGCTCACGGCGGTCGTGAGGACGAGGTCGCGATCGTTCACGTCGTAGCGCGCCGAGACGGCCGCGCTCGCGGTCGCGACGTCGAACGGTGAGACGATCGTGCGCACGCGCGACTCGAACGTGAGCGTGTCGCCGTCCCGCGCGAGGCCCCGCGCGATGTTGTCCTTCTTGCTCGCGACGTAGCCAGTCACTCCGTCCGGCGCGATCTGCACCTCGGCGACGTAGTTGGGCACGCCGCGCCCCGCGGCCTCGGTGTCGGGGCCCGGGTCGAAGCCGAGCTCGACGACGCGCTCGGCTGCGAGCGTGTCGGCGGCGAGTACGTGGACCTCGCCACGCGCATCCGGGGAGAGGAATCGCGTGACGTAGAGGCGGCCGTCGAACCAGGTGAGGCCACGCGCGGTCGGGATGCCTGTCGCGCGCGCTTCTTCGACGCCTTCGGACGACAACCGCACCACCGCGCCGATCGCCTCGAGCGTCACGAACACCGCGCCGCTCGGATCCACGACGACGCTGTGCGGTGCGCTGTTGAGATCGAGCGGCACGATCCGGACCACGTCGCCGTTCGTGGCGTCGAGCAGCACCAGCCGCCCGCCGCGCTTGTCGGTGACCCAGACCCTCGCACCGGCCATCGCGATCGTCTCGGGGCGACCACCGATGCGCGCGGTCCACGCGACGGAGCCCGCGGGGTCGACGCGCGTGACGGTGCCGTTGTCCGGGTTCACGTTGATCGTCTCTTGGCCGTCCCAGACGAGTCGCGACGCGGCGCGCGCCGGGACATCGACGAGGGGCCGGTGGACGATCTTCACGCCCGAGCAGCGGTTCCCGAGCGGACCGTCCGTGACGGTGAGCGCGATCGGGTGGCGCCCCGGCGCGAGGTAGATCGACGGCGAAGGCCCGGTGAGCGTGCGGCCGCCGACGCGCCACGCGTACGTTCCGTTGGCGGGGCCCATCGCCGAGAGCGTCACCGTCCCGGTCTCGACGGGCGTGCGATCGATCGCGCACGGGACCTCGTCGGGGATGATCACGACCGAGTACATGCTGTCGGCGCCGTTCGCGCCCGACGCGTTGTTCCCGCCGACCGTGACGGTGCCGTGGCCCACCCGCCGCGAGTACGCGTCGCGCGCGGTGTCGGTCGTCATCACGACCTCGCCCGTCGCGGTGTAGTTGCTCATCCAGTTCGGCGTGCTCGTCGCGCGCGCGTCGTAGAGGATGACGATCTCGGCGGGCGCGAGGAGATCGAAGCTGAGGAAGTTCGAGAGGAAGTTGCCGCTGTCGACGTTTGCGGTGATCAGGTACGGCATCCGATCGAAGCGCTCGGGGTAGCCGGCGGAGAAGACGTAGTTGCGATCGCTGTACAGCGGGCGCCCCTCGTCGAACGTACCGATCGCGTAGCTGCCGAAGCCGATGTTGAGGTCGACGTTGGTCACCGCCGCGGTCGGCGAGAACGGGATCGAGCCGTCGCCCGTGGTGAACGTCCCCTCGAAGCGCACGGAGGCGTTGGCGGCGACGTCGCGCACGCCCTCCGCGACGACCGTGTAGGTCGTGTCGATCGCGAGCGCGGCGAGCGGCGCGAGGTTCACGAGCCCCATCTGCGCCGAGACCTGCGCCGGGACCACGTTGCCCATCGGGTCTTCGATGCGAATCGTCGCGTCGGTGAGGCTGCCGACGTCGATGTGGTCGGAGAAGCTCAGGCCCACGCGGGTGGTGAGCGCGACGTCTTCGCTCCCGCTCGGCGGGTGCATCCACTCCACGGTCGGCGCGGTGGTGTCGGGCGGCGCCTGGTGCGGGATGAGCGCGGTGCCGACGCCGT
>JAUHYN010000220.1 GCA_030426505.1 bacterium
CGCGCCGTGCAGCAGTACCTGCTGAAGGAGCGCAGTGAACAGGGCAATATCAGTGCCCGCCCGGGGCTGCAGGTAGAGACTGGCGATGTCATCCCCGTGCTTGATCAGCGAACTCGGCATTTTCGGCGCGGCGAAGCGCACGAGCCCGGCCTCTTTCAGTGGATTGATCACAATGACCTTGCCGCCGCGGCGGCGCAGCTGGCTCAGCGCCGAGATCACGAGGCGGGTCCCAGTCGCGCCCATCGGGTGACCGAGCGCGATCGCGCCGCCCTCTTGGTTCACGCGCGCGCGATCGAGCTCCAGGGCGCGCTCGACCGCGATGTACTGCACCGTGAACGCGTCGTTGATCTCGATGACCTGGATGTCCGACAGCGCGAGGTTCGCCCGCGCGAGCGCGAGGCGCGTCGCTTCGATCGGGCCTTCGCCCATGAGCTTCGGATCGACGCCGACCACCGCCGACGACACGAGGCGACCGAGCGGCGCTTCGGCCCCGGCGCCGCGCGCGATCACGACGGCGGCGCCCGCGTCGTTCAGGCCACTCGAGTTCCCCGCCGTGACGACGCCCGCCTCCGGATCGAACAGCCCGGGGAGCGGAGCGAGCGACTCGCGCGTGGTGTCGGGGCGCAGGTTCTCGTCGACCTCGAAGCGTCGCTCACCGCGGCGCGACTTCGTCACGACGGGGACGATCTGCTCCGCGAGCCGGCCCGCGTCCTGCGCGGACTTCGCGTTGGCCTGACTCCACACCGCCGCCTCGTCCGCCGCGGCGCGGTCGATGCCGCGCGCGCCCGCGAGGTGTTCGACCGTCTCGCCGATCGAGCAGCCGGCCATCGGATCGAACAGCGCGGAGAAGAGCATGTCGTCGACGTCGCTCTTGATCATCCGCCACCCGGTTCGCACGCCGCGCATCGCGTACGGCGTCATGCTCATGTTCTCGGCGCCGCCCGCGAGGACGACGTCCGCTTCGCCGGCGCGGATGGTCTTCGCGCCCTCGAGGATCGCGTCGAGGCCCGACGCGCACGCTCGGTTGAGCGTCATCGCCGGGGCCTTCACCGGGGCGCCCGCGCCGAGGCCCACGTGTCGCGCGAGGTACGCGGCGTCCTTCGAGGACTGGATGACGTTACCGAAGTACACGGCGTCGATCGCGCTCGCGTCGATACCGGCGCGCTCGATCGCGCCGCGCGCCGCGATCGTCCCCAGCTCTGTCGCGGAGACCCCGGAGAGGCCGCCGAGGAAGCTGCCGATCGGCGTGCGCGCGCCGCCGAGGAACACGATGTCGTCGTCTCGATAGGTCATCTAGAGCTCCGTCTTGGATTGAACGATGCGGAAGCGCTGCGCGACGAACGCGAGGTCCGTGAGGCAGGCGTTGCCGGCGGGGTTGAGGCCGGTGACGTGGTAGTCCGAGTACGCCGCCGTGTAGTTGAGTGGCGCGTGGCCAATCAGGTTGATGCCAACGGAAGCGCCGGCGTCGAAGAACGCGTCCTCGATGCGCGCCACGAACGCGGGGTCCGTCGAGTACGCGTACGAAGCGATCGCGCCGAACCGCTGCGCCTCGGAGGTGGCCGCCGCCAGCGCGGTTTCGCGATCTTCCGTCGGCACCACGAACGCCACCGGGCCGAACTGCTCGGCCTGATGGGCGGTGCCGTCCACGTCGTCTTCGATCAACAGCGGCGTCCGCGTTCGCGCCGCGGGGTACTCGGGGTGCGCGTACGGCGACGGCGCGCGGAGGACGCGCGGGCTCGCCGCCAACGCGTCCACGCGCTCCGCCGTCACCGGGCTGTGCAGCGCGCCGCACACGCCCGCGGCGACGCGCGGATCCGCGACCACGCGATCGATCGCCGCCACGAGGCGATCGCGGACCTCGGCGTACGGCGCCGCGCGATCTCCGTCGCGCACGGTCCGCGGCACGAACACGTTCTGCGGCGTCGTACACATCTGCCCGGAGAACAGGCACAGCGATCGCGCGAGCGCATCGAGCACGGCGTCGAGATCCGAAGCGCCATCGAGCACCACCGCGTTGCACCCCGCGGTCTCGGTGAACACGAGGCGGTCCGCGCGTGACTCGAGCCGCGCGCCGTACGTCGGGCTGCCGGTGAAGTCGACGATGGCGGTGGCGTCGTGATCGACGAGCGCGTTCGTGATCGGCGCCGACGCGTGATCCGGCGCCAACACCACGAGGTCCGGATCGAAGCCGGCGTCGGCGATCGCGCCGCGGACGATCTGCACCGCGCGCGCGACAGGCAGCACCGTCGCCGGGTGCGGCTTCACGATCACCGGGTTGCCGGTCGCGAGGTTCGCGAACAGCGCGGGGTACGCGTTCCAGGCGGGGTAGCTCCCGCACGCGATCACGATGGCGACGCCCCGCGGGACGAGGCGGTAGCGCTTGTCGAGCCGCACCTCGTTCGCTCCGAAGCGCCGCACGAACGACGCCTCGCTCACCACGTCCGCCATCGCGCGCCGCGCGTAGACGATCGCTTCGAGCCCGCGGTCGAGTGAGTTCGCGCCGCTGCCGGCGAACGCCATCATGAACGCCTGCCCGGTGGTGTGCATCGTCGCGAACGTGTTCTCGAAGATCGCGGCGGCGAGCCGGTCGAGCGCTTCGAGGCACACCCCGAGCCGCGCCTCGGGCGTCGCGCGGCGCCACTCGGGCCACGCGCGCGTGACGGCGCCGAAGATCGCGTCGGGCTCGCCGAACGCGTAGGAGACGCCGAGCGGTTCGGCGTCGAAGGGCGAGCGCTCGTCGGCGACCGCGAAGACGCCCGGACCGGTGTCCTCGACGCGGCCGCCCCGCACGCCCTCGAACCACGCGAGCCCTCGCGCCTTGGCGCCGTCGGGGTGGAGCTTCCCGCTCGGCGACTCGATGAACGGCGTGTACGCCGCGCGCGCGCGGCAGGCGGCGTCGGCGGCGTCGAGCCGCGCTTGGTGACGAGCGTAGAAGTTCATCGCGTCCCTCGGTCCGCGCGCGACCAGCGCAGCTCGTAGCGGTGCGTCCCCGCGCGCCCCTCGACCTCGTACGTCAACACGAGCTGCGCGCCCTCGAACGCGGCGCGGCGGACGAGCGTCTGTCCCACGAGCGTGGGGACGAGCGAGAGCTCCACGTGGTGATGCACGAGATCGCCCTCGATCGCGTACGTCCCCGCGTAGCTCGTGTACTCGTCGAACGCGCGCGCCTTGTCTTCGGTCGGCGCGGCGTGCGCGAGCTCGAGCGCCCCTTCGCCGAACGCTCCACGCGGCTCGCGGCTGAGCACGGCGGACACGCGACCGCCCGCGTACAGGAGGCTGCCGCGCGCGCCTTCACCGTACGGATACTTCGTCGTCCCGTCGGCGCGGTGGATGCAAAACGTGTCGAGCGCCCACGCGCCCTCGATCGACGCCTCCACCTCAGTACCAGCCGCGGCCGGCGACGAACGTGCTGTGGAAGCCGGCGGGCACGCGCCCGGGGAGGCGGACGCGCGCGCGTGGGCCGGAGGTGAGGTCCTTCGCGTCGAACACGAGGCACGCGCTGGTCCAGTCGTTGGTGTCGGTCGCGATGGTGACGAGGTAGCCGTCGTCCTCTTCGGTGCCGCCGTCCCTCGGCGCGAACGCGGCCTCGCTCCCGAAGACGCCCGGTGCGTAGTCGTAGCGGCTCGCGACATCGCCGGACGCGAGGTCGTACTTGAGGAGGCCGTCGAAGGTGGCGGGGATCTCGTACGGGATGCGCGACAGGTACGCCCACCGGTTCTGTTGTCCGATCCAACGGTCGTGGATCATCGGGAACTCGGCGTTCTCGTCGTCGAGCGGTCCCTCTTCGACGGCGCCGGTCGCGAGGTCGAACGTCCACCGGTACAGGTTCGCCTGGAGCTTCAGGCCGGAGAGCATCGCGGCGATCTTCCCGTCGCGCGGGTCGGGGCGGAGCGTGGGATCGGAGGTGCGGCAGCCGATCATCACGACCTTGTCGCCGTCCTCCCAGCAGTTGACGACGTGGAGCATGTAGCACGGCTCGCACTCGAACCACTTCACGTCCGCGTCACCCCCGAAGCGCGGGACGACGCCGTAGCGCGTGGGCACGTCCGGGTGGAACAGCGGGATGCGCTTGCCGGTCTTCGCGAAGAGCGCTTCGTCGAAGAACACCGGGAAGTCGTGCAGCACCGAATAGCGCGGGGTGAGGCCGAGATCGTGCGGGCGGCGCGGACCGGGGAGCGTGATGTCGGTGAGGTGCAGCTCGCCGTCGGGCCGGAGCACGCCGTACTGCATGAAGGGCGCTTCGTTGCCGTAGTTGAAGAACACGAAGTCGCCGGTGTGGGGGTCGACCTTCGAGTGCGCGGAGATGCGGCGCGGGAGCCCCTCGATCCGCGCGGTGGCGGGGACGGTCTCCAGCGTGCGCGGGTCCAACGTGTACGCGCGGCCGGACTCGTACCAGAGCGCGACCACGCGATCGTCGAGGAACAACAGGTCGGTGTTCGCGGTGTCCTTGATCGGGCCGAGCGGGAGCGAGAAGTCGAACGGCCCGAGCACGCCGGGCCACACCGCTTCGCCGCGCTCCGTCTCGATCGCGGCACCGTCCGTCGACACGTAGCGGCTCCGGTAGCGCGCGCGGCCGTCCTCGAACCACACGCCGTGGACGAGGCCGTCGCCGTCGAACCAGTGGTAGCGATTCTTCGGGGCGAAGCGATTGTTGGGGCCGTTGCGGAAGTACGCGCCCGAGAGGTCCTTCGGGAGCTCGCCCTCGATCGCGCAGGTGTGATCGGCGCGCGGTGCGGTCACCGGCGCGAACACGCCGTGCAGGTAGGGGTTGTCGATCGCGTCGATCCACTCCGGGGCGTCGGTGGGGCGCGCGCCGGAGGGCGACAGCGACTTGGCGTAGCGCTGGGTGATCTCGAGCGTCATCGGCGCCCTTCCTGCCTGCCGAGGGTGTGCTTTGTCGAGCCCGGGCGCCGCTGGGCGCGTGGCCGGATCGGCCCGATGTGCGCGGCCCGAGTTGGGCCGATCGCCCGATCGCCGCGCGCGCGGTCGAGCCCGCGGCGTTGGCACCCTACGTGCTCTTCACCTCGGTCATGGTTCAAGCGCCCAAACTCCCAGTCCCCAACAACCGGATGGGTGGCACCGCCACGCTGTCGAAGTCCCAGCGCGAGGGCTGGCTGTGGAACATCGCCAAGGGCGCGCTGCCCGAGGGCTCCACCGACGCCGACGTCCTCCACTACATGCGCTTCCTCGCGAAGGAGAACGGCCTCCAGCTCGACGCGAACAACGACCTCGCGGACACCCCCGCGAATCGCGCGAAGCTGAACAAGCCGATCGCGGTGTCCGCGTATCCGGCGCCGACCGCGGAGGCGATGAAGGGCGGGGCGAAGCTGTACCCGGGGATGAGCGGCCCCGCGGTCACGCAGCTGAAGCAGCGCCTCAACACGATCGATCCGAGCCTGAAGCTCGACGCCACGAGCGACGTCTACGACGCCGCGACGAAGAAGGCGGTGCAGGACTTCCTGCAGAAGAACGGGACGCGCGTTCGCAAGGACGGCGTGATCGGCGCGGACGCGGTCAGCAAGATCAACAACCCGAACACGCAGACGACGGACACCGTCGAGCGGACGAACGATCCCTCGAAGGTCGCGCCGAACGTGAAGACCAACGAGACCGATCGCAACCCCACGCTCAACACGCTGGAGACCAACGAGCAGTTCGCGAAGCTCGACCCGCGCAAGCAACGCCTCGTGCGGCGCGCGATGCAGAACCAGCCGCAGGCGACGCAGGAGCGGATCGCGGACGTGGCGTCGCAGCCGAACTTCGCGCGCCTCGCGACCGGCTATCAGCAGAAGGTGCTCGACCTCGCGAAGTCCGAGGACCCGGCGTCGAACGCGCTCGCTCAGAAGATGGTGAAGAGCGACCTGTTCGTGCAGGCCGACGGGAACGTGAAGGCGCAGATCGCCGAACTCCTCGAGCAGGATCCGCGCTTCGCCGCCGACGTCTCGAAGGTGCTCGACATCTCGAACGAGGACGTCGTCGAGGAGCGCGACGCGCAGCTCGTCGAACTCGCGAAGCTCGCGATCTCCGGTCCGACCGCCGAACGCGAACCGAAGACCCTCGCGCAGCTGAAGGAGACCGAGGCCTTCAAGAAGCTGCCGCCCGCGGCGCAACAGGACGTCGAGGCGCGGCTCGCCAACATGGACGACAAGAGCGTGCCGCTCGCGGCGAAGCTCGCGACGCACCCGAGCTTCGCGAAGCTCGCGGGGGCCGAGCGCGAGCACCTGTTGTTCCTCGCGGAGGAGGCGTCACCGGCGCTCGCCGACGCGCTCACGAAGGTGCTGGACTCCGAGGCCTTCCTCGAAGCGACCCCGCCCGAGCGCACGCAGCTCCTCTCGGAGCTCGAAGCGAAACGCGACGACCCGGACGCGATCTTGAAGGTCCTCGAGGGGCTGAAGAAGCGCCGCCGCCAGGGGATGCTCGTGTGAGAGCGAACGCCTGCGCGATCGCCTATCGTCGACGCGCTCGCATTCCAGATCTCGCGCCGTCGGGCGACGCGCGGTGCGGTCCGAATCGCTCGGGGCCCAGGAGGGCCCGGGCCGCGCGCTCCAAGGGACGGGAGCGCGGGGTGGGCGGTTCGGATCGAACGAACCAAGACCGCGTGTCGCTCGGCGGCGGGACCTGGGTGGGGTACCTTGGGCGCCGTGTGGGGTCGGGCCCTGGGCTGCATGGTCGCGCTCGTGGTGTGCAGCGCGTCCGCGAGTGCGGAAGAGCGCCGCGTGTGGGGCGGATCGCAGATGGTCGATGTCCCGCCGGATGTCGATCGGCCGCGGGCCTGGACCGTCACCGGGACGATCGCCGACTTCGAGTACGACCGCCGGCTGAAGGGCTGGATGCCGATCGATCTCCTCACCTGGCCGGCCGCGCCGCGCCTCGACGATCGCGCGTTCGAGGTGGGGTCGCGCGTGACGTTGATGGCGATGCGCTGCTTCGTCGACGACCGTTGGGGGCGCCGCACCGTCCGCTGCGAAGACGGTCGGGCGCCGGTCCCCGCGTTGTGGATCGCGTCGTTCGCATCGATCGGCCCGGATCCGATCGCGGCGCTCGAGGCGTGCTTCGACGTCGAGGTGGTGGCGCCGACGAAGGCTGAGCTCGCGCGGGCGCGCGCCTCGTTGACCAAGAAGCGCACGGCGGAGGCGCGGTCGTTCGGGGCGCCCGAGCGCCTCGTGCGGATCGAAGTGCATCGACGGTGGTTCGAGCGACGCCGCGTCGTGGTCGACAACCAGAAGATGGTCGACGTCGAGGAGCGCTTCGAGACGATCGTCGATGACGCGACCCCGCGCGTGACCCCGGAGCTAACGGGCCTCTCGCGCGTCGTCCCGATCACCGCGGCCCGCGAACCCGAGCCGGCGTTCGAAGACCTCGTGATGCGCCGCGTGTGGTTCCCGGGGCGGTTCGCGTACGCCGCGCGCCGCCTCGCGCGCGTGGATCCGACCGGCCTCCCGCCGACGCTGAGGACGGTCCTCGCGTACGACCTCGTGGTCGAGGCGCTCGCGATCAGCGACACCGAGACGGCGCGTGTCGCGCTGGCGCGGCTCGACGCGTCGCTCGTCGACGAGCCTTCGGCGCGCGTGCGGGAGATGATCGGTCGCGCGATCGTCTCGGCGCGGGCCCTGAGTCTCGGCGAGCGCCTGCTCTATCACCCCTGCACGGGGCAGGAGCACCGATGAGGCGCGCGGCTTGGGGGCTGCTCGCGCTGACGGCCTGTGCGTCGACTTCGTCCGTCGAGCGTGACGCGCCGGAGGGGGTTGCGCCGGCGCCGTCGGCCGAGCGCGACGACGCGCGCGCGAAGTGGGTCGCGTCGATCGCGTCGGCGAACGAGCGGTTCGTGGTCGAGGAGCGCTCGGTCCTGCTCGTGCCGACTTCGACGCGCGGCGCGGTGTCCGTCGCGCCAGGCCTCGCGGCCTCGACACGCGTTCGGTTCGGCGCGGTGTTCTGCGAGGCGCCGAAGCCAGGGGTGCGCGCGGCCGTCGCGTGCAGCGCAGAGCGGACGCCGAACCGGTTGCCGTCCAACGACGTCGACGCCTTCACGCGGTTCTTGGAGGTGCTCGGACAGTGCAACGAGGTGGAGCGCTTCACGCCGACGGCGGACGTGGTGCGGGGGGCGGCGCGCGCAATCGAGGCGACGGGGCGCTCCGCGATCACGGTCGACGCCGCGGACACGATCTACCTCGTGGAGCTCGTGCGTCCCATCCCCACGCGCGACTACGCGAACGAGTGCTCCGGGCACAACGAACCGGGGCGCCCCTGTGATCCCGTGTCGAGCTGGCCGACGAACCGCGTGTCGATCCTGTACGTGCCGTCGTACGAGGTCATCGGTCCGCGGGGTGCGGCGCCCTTCGAGTACCCGTTCCAATGGCGGTCCGCGATGCTCGCCTTCCCGACCGTCGGGGGGCGGCGCGACGGGTGGTTCGTGCCGCACGAGGTCTTCGGACCGCCGTCGGAAGACGCGGCCCAGCGCCTCGCGCGGCTGTCTTCGTACGCGCCCGAGGACGAGGACGACGCGCTCGCGGTGGCGTTGCTGGCGGCGTCGCTCGCCGTCGTCGCGCGTGACGCGGACGTCCACCGCTACGCGCAGCGCTTCCTCGAGCTCTCGAAGCGGCGGCCGATCCCGGCGGTCCACTTCGAGCTGCGTCGTCACGTGTTGGCGTCGCGTGCGGTGATGGAGTCGATCGCGGCGGCGCGGGTCTCCGGCGCGGATCCGTGCCCGCGTCGTCAGCGGTGAGGCGGGGCGTTCAGGAGCCGCTCGACGCAGGCTTCGGCGCGGACGGCGCGAGCGCCTCCGTCGCGTCGACGCCGAGCACGCGCTTGCCGACGCGCTTGGCGACCGACTGATACGCGTCGTGTGAGACGCGCTTGAGCGCCCACACCGGCATCACGTGGCTCGCTGGTGTGACGACGACCGCCTTGTTCTTGCGGATACCGGCGACGATGTCCTTCGCGACCGAGTCGGCGGTGGCGCCGTGCTTCGCGTACAGCTCCATCGTGCGCGCGCGCTGGGCTTCGGCGGCGCCGGTCACCGGTGAGGCGCGGACGATGTCCGTCTGGATGAGGCCGGGGCAGATGACGGAGACGCCGATGCCGTGCGGCTCGAGCTCGGCGCGGATCGACTCCGAGATCCCGACGACCGCGAACTTCGTCGCGCAGTACGGTGCCATCCCGGGGACGGCGATGAGGCCGAGGCCGGACGAAGTGTTCACGATGTGTCCGCCGCCGCCCTGCGCGATCATGCGCGGGACGAACGTGTGGATGCCGTAGATGGTGCCCCACAGGTTGATGCCGAGGACGCGCTCCCAGTCTTCGATGCGCGTCTCGTGCGCGAGCGCGGCGTGACCGATGCCGGCGTTGTTGTGGAGCAGGTCCACGCGACCGGAGGTCTCGTAGACGCGGTCCGCGAGGGCGACGATCGCGTCGTGCTTCGAGCAGTCGACTTGGTGTGCCCACGCGTCGCGGCCCGTCGCGCGGATCTCGTCGGCGACCTTCTCGGCGCGGTCCGCGTCGATGTCGACGACGTGGACGTGCATCCCTTCGCCGGCGAGCCGGAGCGCGGTGGCGCGGCCGATGCCCGAGCCGGCGCCGGTGATGACGGCGATCTTGTCTTGGAAGTCTTTCATGCGGGGGGCCTCACGGGGCCTCGAGGCCGAGGCGCTCGAGGATGGTCTGCAGGGTCGACAGGAGCATGCCGACGAGGGTTTCGATGAGATCGGCGCGCGGGATGTCGCGGTGTTCGAGCCAGTCGAGGCTCGCGGCCTCCACGGCGCCGATCCACGCGCGGGCGAGGTTCCTCAGGTCGGGGACCGGCACGTCGATCCCGACGTCGGTGAGCATGCGATCGGCGATGCGACGTCGGCTCGCGTCGACGATCGCGGCGACCTCCGGGTCGACGCCGATGCCGCTCGACAGGAGGG
>JAUHYN010001374.1 GCA_030426505.1 bacterium
GTCGCCGCGCCGGCGCCCCCGGCGAGGGTGGGGCGGCGGTCCATCGGGATCGAGACCCAGGAGCCGTCGCCGCGCTTGGCGACCGCGCCGGTCGCCCACGTCACGCGGCGCAAGTCACCTTGCACGATGCTGACGGTGCGGCGCGCCTCGACCACGCCCGACACGGGGCGGTTGCCGAACTGCTCGTCGTAGTCGTCGCCCTCTTCATAGCAGTAGTAGATCCGGGACACCGGCGCGTTGCGCCAGTCCACGATCGCGACCTCGCTCCCCGGCTTCACGAACGCGCGGCTCCCGATCAGGACGTCGCGCGTCTTCTTGCCGTCGTTGAGCTTGAGGTGGCCGAAGTAGGGGCACTTCGCGTCGACCGGGAGGCTGCGGCCCTTGCCGTTCGCGGCGCCGAGCGCCTGCATCCGGTACATCTCCGCGATGAGCGGCGCGAGATCCTCGACGCGCGCCTCCGCGATCTGATCGCGCAGCGCGATGAGCTCCTGGTCGTACTCGGACGAGGCGGCGCGATCGAGCTCGTCCTGCGCGAGCTGCTTCTGGACCTTCGTCAGGAGCGTGAGCTCCTCGTCGATGATCGCGGCTTCGAGCGTCCCGGGCTGGACGAGGTCCAGGTCCGGCTTCGGCTGCGGTTGCGCCTTCGGCTTCGGTTTCGTCACGAGGACCTCGTTCTCAGCTCGCCCCACCGGGTCAGGGCGGCCTGGGCGGCGCCGCGCTCGGACTCGGGCAGGCGCTTCCTCCACGTCTCGTGGAACCGGAACGGATCGATCACGCGACCGCTCCGTTCGAGCTGGTAGTGCAGGTGAGGGGCGGTGCTGCGACCGGTGTTGCCGGACCGCGCGAGGACTTGTCCGCGCTTCACGCGGACGCCGGGGCGCATCTTCTTGTCGATGCCGTCGAGGTGGAGGAAGTAGGCGTCCACGCGCCCGCGCGCGTCGACGATCTGGAGGCAGTTGCCGTTGCGACGGAACGACCAGTTGCGCCGCACCACGCGCCCGTCGAACGGCGCGAGTATCGGCTCGCCGACCGGCGCCTTGAAGTCGACGCCCTTGTGGCGGCGGCCGTCGCGCAAGAGCGAGGTGATCTGCTCGTAGTCGGCGATCGGCCCGTGCTTCAGGCGCTCTTCGATCTCGAAGCCCTTGTCGTCGTACCAGCGCGCGAAGCGATCGCCCTTCGCTTGGTAGCGGACCGCGGAGAGCGTGCGGCCGAGCTTCGCGCTCCGCAGCCAGATCGCGTGGATGATCGGCTCCTGATCCTCGCGGGTCTCGTAGACCAGCTCGATCCGATCGCCGCGGCGCAGGTCGCGCCGGACGTCGACCCACCACACCAACACGCGCTTCGCGACCTGCGTGAGCTGCGCGCCGAGGCGCTGCTCGGTCTGGCCCACGATCGACGCTTCGAGCGAGCCCTCGATCGACGCGACCAAGTAGGTCGGCGCCGGCTTCGCGGGGGCCTCACCCGGCGTGACGTCCGCGGCGCGCGCGGCCTCGAGGACCGCTTCGGGCGGCGCGACGACGGCGCCTCGCGTCGCGGCTTCGAGACCGGGCGCGGGCTCGGGCGCCGATGTGTCGGGTTCGGCTTCGGCCGCGACGACGGCCGGCGGCTCCGCCTGGGCCTCGTCTCGGCACGCCGCGCCGCTCGCGAGCGCCGCGATCAGCGCCACTCGCGTCCATGGGCGCAGCGCCTCCGTCCACCTCGGGCTCATGCGCGACAACGCGCGATTCCGCCTCACCGTCACCAGCGCCATCGGAGCAATTGAGCACCCTGCCTCGGCCGATCTCCCTGCACAACCCCTATTTGGGGTAGCGTGCGGCGAAACATGGCCGAGGACACCACGCAGTTCCTTCAGCAAGTCAGCCTGTTCGAACACGTCAAACCTGAATTTCTGCCCTCGATCGCGCAGCGCCTGGAAGAGCGCGTTTTCCAGCGCGACGAGGTGATCTTCTCCGAAGGCGACAAGGGCGACACGCTCTACATCATCAAGGCCGGGTCGGTGGGTGTCCTCCTGATCGACCCCGCGGT
>JAUHYN010000221.1 GCA_030426505.1 bacterium
GCTGCCCCTGACTCGGGTGTGAGAAGTCCTTCATCGCCGAGACGATGCTCTTCACGCGGTCGAGCCCGTCGAGCGACTGGCCGATCGACTTCGGGATCTCGCCGCGCAGGTAGCCGATCTTCGCCTTCTTCAGTGCGCGCGCGATCGCGTGGAAGTCGTCGTCCTCGACTTCACCGCGCGCGTGTTTGTCGAGGAGAGCCTCCGTTGCGTCGAGCGCGGTCGCGAGCCGGTCGAACGCCTTCCGGAGGAACACGGTGTTGTCACCGACGTACTGGATCGGAGTGTTGAGTTCGTGCGCGATGCCGGCGGCGAGCTGCCCGATCGCTTCGAGCTTGTGGGCGCCCTCGCGCTCCTGCATCGCGCGCTCCCGCTCTTCCGCGCGCGCGGCCTGCTCGCGGAGCCCCGCGGCCTGCATCGTGGCGCGAATCGTGAGGACCTCGCGGAGGCAGAGCGACCACAACTCGTCGCGGCTCTGCTTGCAGTTCATGATCAGGAAGACGTCGATGAAGACGACCCAGCCGGAGTGTTCGATGAAGCGCCACCACGCGGGGTTCGACACGCCGTAGATCGACTCGGGCCACAGCACGCCGCGTACGAAATGATCGACGACGACGATCGCCGTCGCGGGGACGAGGACCCGGAGGTCGCGGTAGAACGCGAGCAGCGCGAGCGACCCGAACACGTGGAAGTGCGTCTCGATGCGGCCGCCGGTGAGGTGAATCAGGAGCGCCGACCAGAGCATCTGCGCGAGCGCGATCGTGACCCGCGTGCTGAGGGCCCCGGGCGCGCGCCGGGCCATGAGCACCGGGAAGATCGAGAGGGCGCCTCCGAGGAAGATCGCGGACCAGACGTGGAGGTGCGGTTCGCTCCGGGCCCCGGACCAAGTGAGGGGCGAGACGGAGAGACTGAGCGCGACCGCGATGACCCATTGGGCGAGGATCAGCCGGACGAACATGCGGTCGACGCGGCGTGAGACGGTGGTGTACTCGGCTTCGAAGACCCGCCGCGTCGCGGCGCCGATCTCCGGATCCGTGGTCGCCTCCTGGAGCGCGGCGTCGCTCGCGAGGTTCATCGCGCCACCTCGCCGACGCGTTCGTCGTCGAATAGTGCGCAGCCGAAGACCGGGCCGCGCGCGGCGTGAGCCTCGCCGTCGAAGTACGCGAGGATCTGCTCTCGCCCGAAGCTGTCACCTTCGTGACCGCGCGACGGCGTGAGGCCTCCGACGAACTCGAGCGCGCCGCTCGGTCCGAACAGTGCGACATGGCCGGACGTCGCGAGCCCGAGACGAGCGGCCATGCGGCCCCCCCGATCCGGGGCGACTTCGACGTTCGGGATGCGCGCGACACTCGCGACGAGGTCGGTCGGCGCCCAGTCCACCGCGGGCGCGTCGGGGGCCCAGATCAATGCGCGGATCGACACGCGGCCCCGCAGCCGAGTCGACAGTCGCGCCAGCTCCGCGATGCTCGACCGGGTACACGGGCACCGCGGGTGAATCGCCATGACGAGCAGGGGCGCGCCCGCCGGACCGGTCGACGCGAGGTCGGCGGGCCAGGTGCGCGCCGGTCGCCCCGGCGCGCCCTCTTCGGTCTGGTACCCGAGGAGCGCCGCGTAGCCGAGGAGGACGAACGCGAACCACGACCCGACCAAGGTCCGCCCCGAGCGCTGTGGACGTCGTCGCGCCATGCCCGTCCAAATCGTCCTCGGCGGCGCCGGCTTGAGGGGAAGCCGCCCAGGCCGCAACACCTGCGTGGACCGGAGCGCATCTGGGGCCCGACTGACTCGGTTCGGTGCGCTTGACAGCGACCCCCTCGCATCACTACGCGAAAGGTACGGTGCGCCGGACTCGACTCCATCGGATCGCCGCGATCGCGGCGATGGCCCTGTTCGGGGCCGCCCAGCTGGGCGCGGTGGCGCACGAGGAGCGCGAGCACGCGATTTGCCCGGAGCACGGGGAGCGGATCCACGTCGGCGAGCACGAGTTCGCGGCGACGCCCGTCCCGTCCGTGGCGAACCGGCCCGCGGAAGAGGCCCACGAGGATCACTGCGTCGCGCAGTTCTCCGTGGACTCCGTCCGGCGTGAGGCGCGGCCCGCGGGGCTTGGCCGCGTCGTCGCGCAGGCGACTCGGGCGCCCACCCTCCCGGTCGCTTCGCCCCCGATCGCGCTGCTGGATCTCGCACCGAAGTCGTCTCCACCCGTCACCGCCTGACGGGTCACACAACTTTCTTTTCAATGGAATTTGGTGACGAGTGCGCCCGTGCGCGCTCGTGGAGGCTGTCGATATGTCCAACTACAACGTCCCCGCCGCGATCGCGGCGCTATACCTCATGTCCGCGTGTGGGAGCGACGTGACGGATCCCCACGACCACGACGAGAACGAGGTGATCACCACCGTCCGCCTCACGTTCACTTCGGGCGGCAGTTCGCTCGACTTCGAGTTCGATGATCCCGACGGCGACGGCGGCGCCGCACCGACGATCGATCCGATCGCCCTCGCCGCTTCTTCGACCTACGCGGTGACCGTCGCCTTCGAGAACGGGCTCGAGTCGCCACCCGAGGACATCACCGCGGAGGTCCGCGAGGAGGGGGACGAGCACCAGGTGTTCTTCACCGGCGGCGCCGTGCGCGGCCCGGCGGGCGGGAGCAACGCCGCGTTGCTCGACCACACCTACGCGGACACCGATGACAACGGCGCGCCGGTCGGGCTCGAGAACACGGTGGTGACGATCCAACCCGGCACCGGATCGATGACCGTTACGCTCCGGCACCTCCCGCCGAACGCGGGCACGCCGGTCAAGACGGCGGACCTCGCGGCCACCGTGGCGGCGTCGGGGATCTCGGCGCTCCCGGGTGGCAGCGACGTCTCCGTCACCTTCGACGTCACGGTCCAGTAGCCATGCGGTGGGCTGCCTACGGGCTGGCCGTCGCGCTCGTCGTCTGCGCGGGAGGGGCTTCGGCCGCGCCCGAGGACGACCGCGCGGAGCGGGTGAGCCGATTGCGTATCGAGGTCGACGACCTCGCCGAGCGCCTCCGCGACCAGCGACGTCGCGCGCAGGACGATCTCGCGGCGCTGCACGCCGAGCGCGCGGATCTCGAGCGGCAGCTCCGCCTCGAGAAGATCCGCGCCGAGACACTCGCGCAGCTCTCGAAGGAGCGCCGCGAGCGCGCTCGAGGCCTCGAGGTCGGCACCGACGCGTGGCGCGGCCCGATCCGAAACGCGGTCGCGGCCGCGAAGGACCACGTCGCCGCTTCACTCCCGTACAAGGCCGCGGACCGTCTCGCGCAGCTCGAGCGGATCGAACGCGACCTCGAAGGCCAGCACCCCGATCTCTCGGGCGCACTCTCTCGACTCTGGCGCTTCGTCGAGGAGGAGGAGGCGCTCGCGCGCGAGACGGGGCGCGCCCAGCAGACGGTGTCGGTCGACGGCGAGCGCAGGTTGGTCGACGTCGTCCACGTCTCGATGGCGCTCATGTACTTCTCCGCTTCCGACGGTCGCGTGGGGTGGGCGCGGCCGTCGAAGGACGGGTGGCGCTTCGAGTGGCTCGCGGATCCGGAGGCGGCCGCGATCGTGGAGGCGCTCTTCGAGGCGTTCGAGACCAACCGGGTCCACGGGCCGCAGCGCGTGCTCGTCTACGAGGAGGCGCCGCGATGAGGACCGCGATCTTCCTCAGCCTGTTCCTCGCCGCTCCGGCGTGGGCCAACGATCTGTCGAAGGCGCTCGATCAGGAGATCGACGTGCTGCAGCGCGAGAAGCAGCAGATCGCTTCGACGCTCGAGCGCGCCGAGAAGGACACCGCTTCGGCGAAGAGCGCGGTCGCGGCCCAGATCGAAGCGGTGACCGCCGACCTCGTCCGCCTGCGCGCGGAGAACGCGGAGGCCTCCGAGTCCCTCCCTCACGACGAGCGCCTGCACTACGCGGAGGATCAAGCGCGCCAGCTCGTGCAGCTCGATGAACAGATCCGGCAGTACGTCGACGCGCGCGAGTTGGAGGTCGGCGAGGGCCACCCCCTCGTGGCGCGCGTCGAGGCGACGCTCCTCATGCTCAGGAACACCGGCGGCGTCCACCTCGATCCGGACACCGAGTACTTCGACGCGAACGGCGACCCGCGACGCGCCGACATCCTCCACATCGGGACCGTCGGGGGCGCGACCTGGACACGACCGACGCACCCGCTGGTGCGAGTCCTCGACGGCTCCTGGGCCGAGGTCCCGGACCGCGCGAGCGAGGCCCTCGCATTCGACGGCGCGACCGGCGTAGCCCTCGTGCTCTTCGATCCCCGCGAACCGCCGACGGTCGATCGCTACCGCGAGCGCTCCGTCCTCGACTGGATCGCCGCGGGAGGGTTCCTGATGTGGCCGCTGCTGTTGCTCGGCGCGATCGGCGTCGCCCTCGCGCTCGAGCGCAGCGCGTACCTGATGAGGTGGCGCGCACACGCCCTCGCCTTCGAACGCGACCCCGCGGCGGCGACCGCGGACGCGAACCTCGAGCGCCTCCGCGCCGTGTTGCAGTCGCCGAACGAAGACGCCGAGGAGGACGCCGTCGAGGCGCTGCGCCGCCTGAAGACACAGCTCTCGCGCGGGCTCTCGTTCCTCGCGATCGTCGCGGCGGTCGCTCCCCTCCTCGGGTTGCTCGGCACGGTCACCGGGATGATCGGGACGTTCGCCGTGATCACCGAACACGGGACGGGCGACCCGCGCCTCCTCTCCGGCGGCATCTCCGAAGCGCTGCTCACCACTCAGCTCGGACTGATGGTCGCCGTCCCCGCCCTCCTCCTGCACACCGGGCTCCACCGCGCAGCGGGGCGCCTGCTCTGGCGCGTGGAGGCGGTCGTCGTGGATCGCTTGAAGGGCGGAGTGTCGTGATCGCGGCGGTGCAAGCTGTCTTGCAGCAAGGCGGTTGGGTGAGCTGGGCGCTCGTCGCGGTCTCGGTGATGTTGTGGACCGCGATCGTCTCGCGCTGGGCGGCGCTGCTCGATCCGCACGGCGAGCGCGGCGCGATCACCGCCTTCGTCCGAGAGGCGCGGCCCCTCGCGCGGGCCGGTGGCGATCTCGCGACCCACTACCGGCGCGGCGTCGAGCGCCTCGCCCAATACCGGAGCGTCCTCCGCGTCCTCGCCGCGGTGGCGCCGCTCCTCGGGCTCCTCGGCACGGTGGGGGGCATGGTGGAGATGTTCGGCTCGCTGCACGGCGTGAAGGCCGGGAGCGAAGCCAGCGTGGCGGGCGGCATCAGCACTGCGTTGGTCACGACGCAGCTCGGGTTGATCATCGGCGCGCCCGGACTCGTCGCGTCGCGGCTGCTCGAGCGACGCGAGCTCCGACTCGTCGCCGAGCTCGATCGCGCGCGCGCGCTCCTGCGCCGGGAGGTCAGGTCGTGAAACTCGGCGAAGTGAGCAATGCGCCGGCCACGGCCGACGAGCCGAACGTCGCGCCGCTGATCGACATCGTCTTCATCCTGCTGATCTTCTTCGTCGTCACGACGACGTTCGCGCGCGACCTCGGGATCGACGTCGAGCGGCCGGCGGCGGCGAGCGGTCAGGAGCTCCCGAACCAGATCGTCCGAGTGGCCGTCCGCGATCGCCACGAGCTCACGGTCGACGGCCGACCGACGAGCCCGTGGCGCCTCGAAGCGGAGGTGAAGGATCGCCTCTCGCACTACGCCGACAAGGCGGTGCTCGTCGTCGCCGACCGCGGCGTCGACGCGGCCACGTTGGTCGACGTGATGGACGACTGCCGCCTCGCGGGCGCGAGCCAGGTCGCGCTGTCGGTGGAGCAGGAGCGATGACGCTCGCGCGGCGCGCACTGTCTGTCGCCGTCGGGGTCTCGGTGACGCTGGCGAGCCTCTGGCTCGTCGCGGCCGTGAACACGCCGCCGCCGCACCCGCCCGAACAGCACGCGCCGCCCACGCACCCGATCACCGTCGCGCCCGCGCCGCACCCGCCGCACACGCGCCACACGGCCGAGGTCCCGGACACGCCGACGCACGTCGCGCGGGAGATCGCGCCCACGCCTCAGATCGAACCCGCGCGCCTCCCGAAGTTCGGCGACCAGCACCCGGCGCACGACCTCGGCCCGGCGCTCGCGGGGCTCGGCGGACTCGGCCTCGACCTCGGGCCACTCCCGGCGATGGAGGAACCGCCCGAGACGGGGCAAGTCCCGGACACCCCCGCGCGCCCGCTCCGTCGCCCGCCCGCGCCCTACCCGCCTCGTGCGCAGCGCCGCGGGATCGAAGGCGAGGTCGTGCTGCGCCTCCGCGTGGACCGCGACGGGCGCGTCGTCGATGCGGTCGTGGTGTCGGCCGATCCGCCGGGCGTGTTCGACGAGGCGGCGTTGGCGGCGGCGCGGCGGTACGTGTACCGGCCGGCGCTCCTCCGCGGGGAGGCGCTCCCGAGTACGGTCGAACAACGGGTGGTGTTCCAGTTGCGATGAACGCGCTGCTGCTCACCGCCCTGCTCGTCTGCGCGCCGCCGACCGCGGAGGACGTCGAGCGTTGGATCGAAGCCGGCCGCCTCGCCGAAGCGGCGGACGCGATCGATCGCCTCGACCCGCGCGTGCGAGATCGCTTGCGCGGCGCGCTCCTCCTCGCGCAGGGCGACGCCCCGGCCGCCACCCGCGCCTTCGAGCGCGCCCTGGAGTCGACCCCAGACGACGCGCGGCTCCTCCTGCACGCGAGTCACGCCGCGCTCCTCGCGGATCGACCGGACGAGGCGCTCGCGTTCGCGCAGCGCGCCGAGATCGACGCCGTCGCCAAGCCGCTCCTCGTCGCGCGCGCGCTGCGCCGCCTCGACCGCGCGGGCGAGGCCTTCGAAGCCCTGAGCGCTCGGCGTGATCGCGCTGAGCCACGCGTCCTCATCGAGTTCGCGGACGTCGCGATGGCGTTGGGCCTCGCGCATCACGCGCGCTCCGCGGCGGAGTCGTTGGTGCAGGCCGGACCGGACCGCGCGCAGGCGCTCGCGCTGTTCCACGTCTTCGAGGGCGACCGAGCCGCGCTCGGGCTCCTCGAGGCCGCAGCGCACCGCTTCCCCGACGACGCGGAGATCTGGGCCCACCTCGGGATCGCGTACGGCTCGGCGGGGGCGCACCACGTCGCGGCGCACCTCTTCGAACGCGCGACCCAGCTCGGCGGCGACTACGCGTTCGAGGCCGCGGATCAGTACCGCGTGACGGCGGAGTACGAGGCGGCGCTGCGGTGGAACGCGCGCGTGACGGAAGCGGCGCGACGGGACACGCAGCGGATCGAGATCCTCTTCGACCGGCGGAGCTACGCGCGCGTGGTCGCGCTCGCGGAGGTGCTCTCGGACGAAGCCCTCGCCACACCGGTCATGCGCTACCGGCTCGCGTACGCGCACTTCTCGCTGGGCGCGAACGACCGCGCGGCGCGCCTCGCGCGCGGCCTCGACGGCACGCCGTACGCCAGCGCGGCGCGCTCCCTCCTCGAGGCGATGGGGCGGCGCGCGGAGCCATGATCCTCGCGCTCCTCCTCGCGGCAAACGCGGCGTGTACCGTCGAGGGCCGCGTCGTCGACGCGACGACGGGCGAAGCGATCGCCGCGGCGCAGATCACGCTCACCGCCACCTCTTCCCGTACCGACGACCGCGGCGACTTCGCGATCGAGACCGCGTGTGGCGGCGGCGAGCTCGTGATCGAACGCGCCGACTACCGCCCGTGGCGGACCACCGTGGAAGGGAGCCAACGTGTGGACGTCGCGCTCGAGCCCTACCTCGTGACGCGCGTCGACGACGTCGTGATCTCCGCGCCCGCGCTCCGCCGCGAGGACACGCGCTCCGCCGTCCGCCTCGACGCCGAAGCCCTCGACGCCACCCGCGGCCGGTCGCTCGCCGACGCGCTCGCCGAGGTCTCGGGCGTCACCGTGCTCCGCGCGGGTGCCGTCGCGAAGCCGATCGTCCGCGGCCAGTCCGGCGCGCGCGTGCTGATGCTCTTCGACGGCGTACGCCACGAGAGCCAGGACTGGGGTCTCGACCACGGACCTGAGATCGACCCGTTCTCCGCGGGCGCACTCACCGTCGTGAAGGGCGCCGCCGCCGTACGGTACGGAGCGGACGCGCTCGGCGGCGTCCTCCTCGTGGAGCCGCACGCGCTCCGCGAAGAATCGGGTATGGAGGGACACGTCGATCTCGTCGGCGCCCTGAACGGCCGGCGCGGCACGGTGGCTGGGCGCATCGACGGCGCCGCGTTCGAGCGCTTCGCGTGGCGCCTCGAAGGCAACGTCAGCCGCGGCGCGGCGCTCCAGACCCCGGACTACCCTCTCGACAACACCGGCGTCTTCGAGTGGAACGCCGGAGGCCGCGCGCGGTACCGCGGCGCCGACTGGGGCCTCGAGCTCTCGCTCCGCCACAACGACCTCGCGAACGGCGTCTGCACCTGCGTCGACAACGAGAGCAACGACGACTTCCTCGCGCAGATCCGCCGCGACCGCCCGAAGGGCTACGAGGACTACGACGTCGAGTACGCGATCGATCGCCCGCGCCAAGAGGTGACGCACGACGTGGGGCTGCTGCGGTTCGACACCGGCCTCGGCGCGCTCGGTCGCCTCGAAGCGACCTACGCCTTCCAGCGCAACCTGCGCGACGAGTTCGACGTCGTGCGCCGCTCCATCGAGGGCCCGCAGTTCTCGTTCGAGCTCCGCACGCACACGGTCGACGTCGCGTTCGAACACACGCCGTGGCGGATCGACGACGCGAGCGAGCTCCGCGGCACCTGGGGCGCCTTCGCCATCGCGCAAGAGAACGTGTTCGAGGGGCTCCCGCTCATCCCGAACTTCCGCGCTGCGGGCGGCGCTGTGTTCGCCGTCGAGCGCTGGATCCACGACGACTTCGAGCTCGAAGCCGGCGCGCGCTACGAGGGCCTCACCCGCACCGCCTACCTCACGGACGACGCCTACGCGCGCCACGTCGCGCGCGACACTCTCGCGGAGGACGACTGCGACGAGAGCGACGACGTCGCCGCGTGCCCCTCGACCTTCCACACCGCGTCGCTGTCCCTCGGCGGGTTGGTGCGCCTGCATGAGACGGCGTCGCTGAAGATCGATCTGTCGACCGCCTCGCGCATGCCGACGATCGACGAGCAGTACATCAACGGCACCGCCCCCTCGTTCCCGATCCTCGCGATCGGCCGCCCGGACCTCGAAGCCGAGACGAGCTGGAGCCTCTCGAGCACTCTCGTCCTCGCGCGCGAAGACGTGCGCGCCGAGCTCTCGCTCTTCGGGAGCTACGTCGACGGCTACATCGGCCTCGCGCCCGCGCTCGACGACAACGGCGACCCGATCATCGACGTCCTGATCCGCGGCGCCTTCCCCCGCTTCGAACAGCGCGCCGCGAACACGATCTTCGGCGGCGCGGACTTCGACGGCGCCGTCCGCCTCGGCGACGTCGAGCTCGGCGCCCAGGCCTCCGCCGTGTTCGGGCGCGACCTCGATCGCGGCAGCGGCGTCGCCTTCCTCCCGCCGCCCCGCGGGACGGCGTCGGCGACCTATCACTTCGGAGCGCTCGGCTCGATGCAGCGCGCGCGCGCCGGCGCCTCGGTGACGTACGTGACCTCGCGCGGCGCGTTCGATTCACGCATCGACCTCGCACCCCCGCCCGACGGCTACGCGCTCGTCGGCCTCGTGGCGGGCGCTTCGTTCGACTGGGAGGGCACGACGCTCGACGCCTCCGCCGATCTCACGAACCTATTCGACGCGCGGTATCGCGACTACACGAGCCTGCTCCGGTACTACGCGGACGAACCGGGGCGGCAGCTCTTGGTGCGCGTCGGCGCGACGTTCGGCGCGCCGACGCCGGTGGCTAGTGCTGGCGGTCTGAAGTCCGATCCGGGTTTCGGTGAATAGACGGGCAGCGCCAACGATCTGATCGATGTGGTCCGCGGTCCCGCCCCACATCCGATCTC